>JAQGGX010000004.1 GCA_028289075.1 Candidatus Saccharimonadota bacterium
CTCACTTTTACGAGTAAGGAAATTGTTAATACGATCAAGCGCACGGTCTAAACGACTGGCGTTGGTATCTGATTTTAGTTCAGGAGTAGTGCGGGCAGGTGACTGCTTTGCAGCTTCACTATCGTAAGGGTGGAGTGTTGTCTGCTTACGGTTGTGCTCGTCGGGCCCTTCGACAAAAAGGACTCCTTGCTCTCCAGTATCAACAGGGTTTATATCTCCATCTTCAATGTGCGTCACTCTGCCCTGGTTGTCCAGCGTGAAGTCGGGTGTGTTTTCGGTATGAGGATTAGGCACGGCTCGTAAGTCGGGCCTGCGGGCCAAAGGATCTTCTTGTGGGGGGTGATTAAACATTTGTTCTGTCATAATAATGCTCGAATTTTTTTGTTTTTTGTTTAGTACCCAAATAATAGCACTTATGTTAAAAATTGTCAATAATGATGTGTGATAATATTGTAAGAAGACGCAATTTGTATTATGGTACATAGTGACTAAGGGAGTTCTGATATGTGGCCGTTTAAGAAGAAGAACAATCAGGTGAACCAGACTGAGGTACCACAAGAGATAAAAGAGTACTACCAGGCTGAGCGCCGCGAACGCAAAGGAATCGCGGGACTGCTGGCATTGGCGACATTGGTCGTAACAGTGCTGCTTGCACTCGGACTTTTCTATGGAGGTCGTTGGGCATATCGAACGCTTACGAATAACGACAAGCAAACTGCCCAGACTACCAATCAACAGCAGACAACTCCAGCAAAAGATGAGTCTAAGAAAACGGAGACTAAAGACAATGGTCAGGGTGGTGCGACCCAAGGCGCGCAAACAGCGCAGCCTCCACAAAATCAGCAAGGTGGACAAACATCATCGGCTGTTACCAACACTCCTGGTAATGCCACGACTCCGGATGCTGGACGTGGTGCAGGCGAAGTATCGGGCGCGAACAGCAATATTCCAAACACCGGTCCAGAGCATGTGATTGGGATAGTGGTACTCGTTGCTGTATCAAGTGCGCTGGCGCATCGACTTATTACTGTTCGTCGTTTCGAACGAAATCTCTAAACATAAGCGAAAATTCTCCCAGAATATCTCACCAGAGAACCTATAATTATCATCTCTAAGCGAGTAAGCGGGAGGTGTTAAATGACGAACGTAACAAAGCAAGAGGTGCAGAGCATCGTCGATAACGCCAAGAACGCTATGCTTCAGCGCGTCATCACGAGACAGGATCTGCAAACGGTGTGCGATCAGATGCGCGACCGCATGATGGCCTATATACAAGAAGTAAACCAGCAGAACCAGCAAGTACTGCGCCAGGCAACCTACCAAAATACACAGCTGGTTCGCCGTGCGATTGCTCTGGAGACACGCCTCGTCTCACTCGAGAGCGAGCTTGTCCGAATGCGCCAGCAAGTAGGCCGTGTTGAGCAGGCAACACCCCAGCATATTGTGATTCCTGTCCCTCAGCCTGAGGCTACTCAAGCTCAGACACAACCACAGCAATATGCCTATCGTCCGATGTAGGTTGTCTTAGGACTTCGTACGACTGAGTATCCACGGTGCTTTACAGGTACGTATTGATGTAGCCTGTGGCGCTTGCCGACCGTATTGACTCAGTTGTACTCGTCCCCGAAGATGATAAATCAGGACCACCGAAGGTGCTCTGTGGTTCTTTGGAAGAGAACTCTCTGAACGATCAAAAGAATTGAAGAAAGTTTAGTTGTTGTGGTGCTGAGTGAAGTAGTTAATTTCGTTCACAATATCGAGTAGAGCTTGGGCGCGCGCCTTCTCGTCGGTGATCTGCTTGGCGGTCTCGTAGGCTTCTTTGACAAGGCTTTGATCGTCGGAAGCTTGGATCATCATCATGGTTGTCTTGAACTTTTCCTCTGGGGACTGTTCAAGATGGCTAACAAGGGGACTCAGCTGTTGGAGAGCCTGTTGCTTGATATCCAGAAGCTCATCGGTGCCAGGAGCTGCAGGTACGGCTGCAGGCGCATCGTTTACAGGTAGCGGAGCAGCTGGCGCACCAAAGGTGCCGGCTGGTGGAGCTGCTGGATTATTTGCGAAGAAATCGCTGGTACTCGGATTTGGAGTTACTCCACTTACAGGATTATTTTGTTGATCGTCTTGCCCAAACATATACCCACCCCCTTGAAGAAATATTTAACTACTAAGAATCCTTAAAAATATACCATATACTGGAGAGGTATAAAACCTGGAGGGACCAATGCTTGATGATTTGAAGTATATACACGAACGCGACAGCTTCGATGCGCTTGGCATTGCTGAAAAGCAAGCCGATCAGTTACGAAAGAATTTTGAGGTGAGCGGAGGAGCAGATTTTCGTGACATTACGAACATTGTGTACGCGGGTATGGGCGGCTCGGCGTTAGCGGCGCAATTAGCGAAAACATGGCCGGCATTATCGCTGCCGTACGAGATTGTGCGTGATTATGACATTCCGGCGTATGTTGGCCCGGGTACGCTGTTTATTGCGGCAAGCTACTCAGGTAACACGGAAGAAACCCTGAGCGCATTAGCTCAAGCAGAAGAGAAGGGTGCGCAAATTGCCATAATCCACGGAGGTGGCAAGCTACAACAAATTACCGAACAAAAAGGTTATCCGTATGTAGTGCTGCCAAAGACTGCACAACCACGATATGCGGTGCTGTATAACTTTAAGGCGCTTTTGGCGCTTCTGAACCTTGCAGGGGCAGTGAATGCCGATCAACTCGAGGCTGAAATTATGGATGCAGCTGATTTCCTTGAGGGAATTGTTGCGCCGTGGCTGCCGACGGCACCAACGAGCAACAACCCAGCCAAACAACTTGCTCAAGAACTCATGGGCAAATCGATCGTTGTGTATGGCGGCCCAAAAATGTATCCAGCGGCGTACAAATGGAAGATCAGCTTCAATGAGAATGCTAAGCAGGTCGCATGGGTGAGCCAGATTCCGGAATTTAACCACAATGAGTTTATCGGCTGGTCTGAGCAGCCGGTTGATAAGCCGTATGCAGTCATTGATCTTCGGAGTGAATTTGAACATCCACGCACCCAGAAGCGCTTTGAGGTAAGCGCAAGACTTCTGTCTGGTAAACGGCCTGAATCACATGTCGTGCAAGCAGAGGGAACGACTGTGTTCCAACAGTTGCTCTGGACAATTGCTTACGGCGATTTTGTTAGTTTATACTTGGCGTTACTCAACGGCCTGAATCCGGCCCCAGTTGAATTAGTTGAAAAGTTTAAGAAAGCGATGGACGAATAAACAATGAGTGACCAACCAGTACCAACATTTGACTCTACTAATTTCAGCACAGATCCGTATGTGAAGCGCGTGGAGAAACCATGGGGTTATGAGCTTCACTGGGTACCTGAAAACGCACCGTATATGGGCAAGCTGATTCACGTCAACGCCGGTGCACGGCTGAGCTTGCAGGTGCACGATGAAAAGCAGGAAAGCTGGTTCATCGTAAACGGCCAAGGTGCTGTTATATGGGAAAACGAACAAGGTGAATTAGTCGAAACGCAGTTGCAGCCTGGTGTAGGTTACACGACGCAAATTGGCCAAAAGCACCGCCTAAAAGGAATTACCGATTGTGACATTATTGAAGTCTCAACTCCTGAGGCGGGCACTACATGGCGTCTCGATGATGACTACGCCCGCCCACACGAAACTCCTGAGCAGCGCAAAAAAGAACGCGGCGAAGTCTAATGACTCGTGATTGGGCTGTTGTAACTGGGGCAAGTAGTGGGATTGGCAAAGCTTTTGCTGCTGTCTTTGCGAAAAACGGTATTAACCTGGTATTAACAGCCCGTGACGGGGCTAGGTTGGCCTCGCTTGCGATTGAATTCGAACGCGATTACGGGATAAAGACGGTTATTTATGCCGGTGATTTATCTACTTCCAGGGGGATAAAAGGTCTAGTAGACGCCGTCCAAGAATCTAAAATTCGTGTGAAGTACCTGGTCAATAATGCCGGGTTTGGGCTGTACGGCGACTTCGTGGGAACGCCTTGGATGGTTGAAAAGAGCATGATTGAACTCAATATCGCAGCGGTGACGTATCTCACGAAAGTATTTGCGGAACTTATGAAAGAACGAGGGCAAGGGCATATCCTGAACGTTGCGAGCACGGCAGCTTTCTTCTCCGGGCCTAAGATGGCAGTGTATTACGCAACCAAAGCGTACGTACTGCATTTTTCTGAAGCAGTAAATCAGGAACTAAAGGGGAGCGGCGTAACGGTTACAGCATATTGTCCTGGCCCGACGGCGACGAACTTTGCGAGCGTAGCTCAGGCTGGCGAGACAAAACTGTTTACCCGCAATTTGCCCACCGCAGATGCAGTGGCTGGATATGGATTCAAAGCGATGCAGGCAGGCCGTGCAGTTGCTATCTATGGATGGCGTAATAAGCTTGCGATATTACTGGCACGATTTATTCCACGTAGTCTACTTGTTAGGATCATAGCTCGCATTAACCGCTAAATCACTTCACACCGGCTGGTGTAGTATGTGTGCTAGATTGGTTTGTCTTTAAGCTTAAGAAGATAACCGATATAACTAAACAGTAAATGCATACCGAACCACACGATGACAATGGCGCCGTAATAGTGCCAAGGCAGACGGATAACCATGGCGCTTAAGAGCGAGCCGCCGACAACATAATCGATCTGATCAAACGGGAACCAGGGGTCACCTGGCTTAACGCCGACTTGGCGCTTGAAGAAGCTTTCGATGGCATCCCCCAGTAAGGCTCCTGCACCTAGCAGACCGCCGACGAGTGCCGCGGTCATCCAGAACTCGGGGCTCGGATTGTCGGCACGGAAGAGAATAGGGTAGATAATCAGCGCTGTCAGGCTACCGATAAGAGTGCCGCCTATAAGGCCGCGCCACGTTTTGTTTTTACCAAAAACGGGATGGCCGCGCCACGTGTGTCCAAAATCAAGCGGGGTATTAAAACGGCTGAGACCTGGGGCTTTCGCGAGGATAATTGGTGCAACATTAGCTGCACCGGCTGGCAAAAAGAACCATAGCGCAAATATAAATACTTCCATTACTGCTTAAATCTCTTTCGTAATACATTATATTTTGGATAGGCAAGGGCGCGAACACTTGGGCGGTGTGCAATGGGGATGCCACGTGTAAATAACTCTATGAATGTTTCTCTGGTTGGTATTGCATCAACGCGCGTATAAGTGCTACCAAGTCCATGATAACCATGTGCGTCGCTACTGGCACCACCGAGCTTTCGGTTTATCTTTGTCCACACGACTGCTTTGTGCCGGCGATTCTGCAAAAATGCCCGGCCATTGCAGATCTCAATTATATCAACGTCGTCTGCGAGTTCATCAAGGATGGCTGGGTGAATACCTTTGCGAATAGTTTCAAACGGATGGGGGATGTAGACGATACCGCCTTGGTCTTTGATTTGTTTGATAGCTTCCTTCGGCATGAGACCTGCCGGCACCGGCTTAGTCAGAAACAAACCAATAACTTCGCCGTTGGTGGTCATGATTTCTTCGCCTACGATGATGCGATCACCTAATTGTTCTTGGGCTTTTTGTGCAAAATCAATTCGGTTGTGATCGGTAATGGCAATGCAATCGAGTAAACCAGAGTCAAGCGTACGCTCGTAATCGCGCAAACTGATACCGCCGTCGTGTGATGCAACAGAATGAGTGTGGAGATCAACTTTGAACACGCAGCCTCCGGCTGATTTTGACGAGTCGTTCTATGGCGGTTAGTGTTGAGAGCACTGCAATTGCGATAACCGCCCAGAGTAAGTGATCGGTAAATAGTCCAAGAATAAGGAGGCACATACGAAGTTCAAAACGCATGAATCCGTCCTGGAACAGGCGATTGATCTCGCTGACGGTCATGTTGGTTTTGGCGATGGCGGTTTCGCCTTTGGCTTTGACGTAACTTACGCAGAGACTAGCACCGCATGCGATAACCGCCCAGGCGGCGTAGTTTGCCTGATTGGTTGCAACGAGGCCGTAGGCGGCACCGGTATAGAGCATGACTTCTTTCATACGATCAGTCGAGGCATCGAGGAGCATGCCGCCAGCACTGTCTTTCTTTTGTAGCCTCGCCAGTTCGCCGTCGAGGGCATCGAATAATCCGAAAATAATAAGTAATATGCCCGCTAAGATGTAGTGATTGGTGGCAATCAGCCAGGCAATTGGTAGGTGCATGAGTAGGCCGATTAATGTAACGGCGTTTGGAGTTACCTTACCGCCGCTTAAGCGGTTGAGCGCGTACGCTACATGTTTCATGACTATTCGCACGCGAGCGCGCAGGTAATCGAGTAAGGTATTGAGGGGCTTCACGTTCACCATTATACCTAAGTTGTTTCCGGACTGTCTCTTTATGCGGTTAGTATTGTTATAATGGACGCAATGAAACATGCACTAAAGGGGCAGGCACATTCATATAAGGAGCTCATTGCTGCGCTACTGGTATCGAATGGTGTCAGTGTACTTTTGTTTGTACTGCGTATGGTGGAGGGCCAGACGCTCCGTTATTGGTTCCTGTTCTGGAACCTTATTCTTGCGTGGATACCGTTTTTGTTCGTGTGGCTGCTGCTCCGTCGGCTCAAAGACAAACGCTGGCTGGAGCCGGTGAGTTTGTTACTGACGGTGCTGTGGTTGGCGTTCTTACCAAATAGTTTTTATCTGATTAGCGATTTGGTCCATCTGCACACGACCGGTGAAGTGAGTATGCTGTATGACGCAGTATTGTTTATGTCATTCATCTTTAATGGCTTTGTAGCGGGATTTGCCAGCTTGTATTTGGTACACCACGAATTATTAAAACGCTGGAGCAGGGTTCGTGCTCATGCGTTTGTGGGAGTGGTGCTGCTGCTCTGTGGTGCGGCGATACACCTGGGCCGAAACTTACGATGGAATAGTTGGGATATTATCGTGAATCCATTTGCCTTGATGTTTGATCTGTCCGAACAAGTAGTCAATCCAGTAGCGCAATCACCGGCAGTGGTGACAACGAGTATATTTTTTGTGCTGCTCGGTAGTATCTATATCGTGTTGTGGCAGTTCATGAAAGCCGTTGCTGCTCGCCCTAAGCGTTAAGTGCGGCTTTCTCTGCTCCGTATCTGTTATACTGACTACTGATTATGAAGCAAATTCTAGACACCATCCAAGACACTGCTGTACGTTTGTTCAACGTAGAGGTTACTCCCGAACTGACGCGCCCGAATGAACAATTTGGTGATTATGCCACTAACGTTGCGCTGCAACTAGCAGGCCGTCTGAACAAAAATCCGCGAGAAATAGCCGACGCGTTGGCGACTGAGCTACAAACACGACTTATCGAGATAGTCAGCAATGTTACGGTAGCTGGCCCTGGTTTTATTAATATTCGCCTCACTGATCGGGCAATGCTGGCGAGTGCAACTATGCCTGCGGCTCCTGGTGTATATGCTTCCAAAGAAATGGTCATTGAGACAAACAACCCGAACCCGTTCAAAGACATGCATATTGGACATGCATATAACTCGATTGTCGCTGATACCGTAGCTAATTTGTTAGAGGCAGGGCAAGGGAATGTGCACCGCGTTAGTTATCACGGTGACGTGGGACTACATGTCGGCAAAAGCATGTGGGCGATTTTGAAGCACATCGACTACACGCCCGAACAATTGGGTGCAATTCCAGAAAACGAACGTGCAAAGTTCTTGAGTGACATGTACGCCCAAGGGGCAGTAGCTTATGAGCAAGACGATCTTGCCAAACAACAGATCGAGGCCTACTCCAAACAGTCGTTTGTGCTTGATGACCCGATTTTTGAACAAGTCTACACCACGTGCAAAGAATGGAGTTTCGGGTACTTTGATCAGGTCTTCGGTCTGATTGGGAGTAAACCGACTGAACGCAGATATCTCGAGCGCGAGACTGATCAAGCGGGACGAGCAACCGTGGA
>JAQGGX010000014.1 GCA_028289075.1 Candidatus Saccharimonadota bacterium
TGTCCGGAAGAAAAATTGGATTCTTTTTGCGAGCTTTAAGATCAGACGCCACCGTCGTCTGATCTGCTGTATTCGTTTTAGATGCGGATGTTCTGGTCACTAACTAGTGATTATAGCAAACCCAAGCAGTAATCACTTTAAACACGATCAACCGAAGCATATATAGCATCAATATGCTTTTGTCATTTCATACAATTGATTTCCAGCTTGTTAAATATATAACTGCAACAATGGTATCGGTAGCCTATTCTGCTAAAGCCTACTTAAACGAAGGAGGAGAATATGGCAGAACGATCAAAGCGAGGTCTCGCAAGTGCAGACGAGAAAACTCGAAAGCGAGTAGCTAAGATGGGCGGAGAGTCCAGTCACGGTGGCGGCCGCCCACGCGGCAGTACGAGCCGAAGCAGCTAACAAGAAAGGGTCCTAAGGGGCCCTTTCTTACATTAGAGCTACATTTTTCACAATCAATCACAGACTATTGTTGTAAGATCAGACTATTGGAGGACGATTACCTATATGCAGACAAAATTTTCATTTAAGTTTTTACTTTGGCCAAGCATCATACTCAGCATTTTGCTCACAATTATTCTGAACTTGATATTCTAGAAGTATGTTTATTCCCTTTGGCACGCGTGAAGACCGACCGAAACGACGTTTTCCGTTTATTACCATACTCTTAGTGTTGCTCAATATTGCCGTTTTTGCGTACGAGACGTACATGCTGCAGACCTATTCAGATGCTCAGCTCGCACATTTCTTTAATCAATACGCTGTCATACCTGCGAATGTTACTGATGGCACGCCGCTTGGCATAGGACTGCTCACTTCAATGTTCTTGCATGCCGATTTACTGCATCTGCTTTTCAATATGCTGTTCTTGCTACCGTTCGGCGATAACGTCGAGGATAGACTGGGTCATTTTAGGTATCTCGCATTTTATCTATTGTGCGGACTAGCCGCAAGTCTGCTCCATGTATTCTTTGACCCAAGCGGAACCATCCCTGCGCTCGGTGCGAGCGGAGCGATTTCCGGCGTGCTCGCTGGTTACCTTATGCTCTACCCACGGGGGAAAGTGAAGGGTCTGCTGTTTCTCGGCATTATCCTGATACCAAAGATAGAAATACCGGCAATGGCATTTATCGTCTTCTGGTTTTTGCTCCAGCTCGCCAGTGGCATAGCCGCAATTGGAGTTGCAAGCGAGGGAGGCGGCGTGGCATTCATGGCCCACGTCGGCGGGTTCATAGCCGGACTATTGCTCTTACCACTGCTCAAACTCCGGGAGCGGACCCACGGACTTGCCTACGACGGCTAGCCTTTGATCTGGTGGAATTTACTCGGAATAGTTTCGCGCCCGGCTTTTAGAACTTTGGTCATCCATATTAGTTCTTCATAGAATGCCTTGATCCGATCGATGTAGGCTTCGTCCTGCAACTGGTCATTATCATCAAATAGATCTTGAACGCGAGGGAACTGCATGTCACGAAAACTAGCGACCATGCCCATAGTCCTAACGGGAGACAGCAGCGACTCAATGACACGGACGCCACCCCAGCCACCGTTCGAGACTCCAGCAAAAGCCACTGGCTTATGCGTGTAGAGGTCAAGCTCGCTATCAAGCATGCGCTTTAGTGTGCCTGGAAAGCTGTGGTTATATTCGGGAGTAACAATGATAAAGCCATCGGCGC
Organism: Candidatus Saccharimonadota bacterium; assembly: GCA_028289075.1. Lineage (GTDB taxonomy): Bacteria > Patescibacteriota > Saccharimonadia > Saccharimonadales > JAQGGX01 > JAQGGX01. The sequence goes on from JAQGGX010000014.1 coordinate 1,686, forward strand.
GGGTAACAATAGCGGTGTACCGGGGGTCTTTACCCTCGGGGTCATTGCCATCACCTGGAAAGGTAAAGTCTTTTGGATCAACCAGCTCTACCTCAATACCTTCAATCGTTTTGCCAACCTGCTCGATGAGATGTGCAGCATCGATACTCTTGCGTTGTTCACGTACGGTCCCTACTAAAATGGGTATATACAGCCGGTCCATCATGCGCTCCTTATTGCTTAATTTTAGACGCCCAATAATTTGGCGAGTCGCGGTTGATCAAAGCCAATGACGATCTCATCATCAATCTCAATAACCGGTACGGCTAACTGTCCCGTTTTGTTCACCACTTCTTGCGCTGCGTCACGGTCTTCGCTGACATCAATTTCTGTGTAACTAATGCCGTTCGCTTGGAAATAGCGCTTTGCCATATGGCAAAAGCCACAGACTGGTGTTGTATAAATCTTGACTGTCTTCATAGTTCTTATGTCTCCTTTACGAGGCTTAAAATTGAGCGGACGAGTGGATCGTCTCTGCGTACTTGATAACAAATTTGTTGACCTTTGCGGACTCTACGCACTAAACCATTTAGTTCAAGCAGTTTGCATTGCTGCGATACGGCCGACACTGACAAATCAAGCTCGAAAGCCAAATTACTGACGCATATATCGGGGTAGCGCATGAGCAGCTCCATAATTTGATAGCGAGTGCTATCGCCAAGGGCTGCAAATATACGGGGTAACTTCTCTTCTGTTGCTGTAGACATGATTTATTTAATCGCTTGCTTAAACACTTAAAATACTAATATAGCCTAGGGATTGTTGTCAACAGCATGCGCCACCTATGCGAAATAACTAACGGTGCGCTAACCTTTTTCGACCTACCATACAAACACCTGTAACCAGAAAGGAGGAATCATGTCAGGAAACAGTACCCGTGGGTTTGCATCGATGGATGAAGAAACTCGTAAAGCAGTGGCAGCAAAAGGTGGTCGGAATAGTGGTGGAAATTTCAAGAGAAATCCTGAACGCGCACGCGCTGCAGCCCAAAAACGTAACGCAAGGTAACGGATTATTCGTTACGTAAAAACAGGGGCACACGACCCCTGTTTTAACTACTCTGACATAGCTTTTGGCAAATAAATAGTAAAGGTTGAGCCCTTTTCTACTTCTGAACGAACGCGCACTGATCCACCATGCAAGTCGACGATTTTCTTTGCCCAATACAGTCCGAGCCCGCTTCCACCAACCAACGCAGACAGTGGATTGTCTATGCGCATAAATTTATCGAAGAGCCGAGCCTGGTCCTCACTAGAAATACCAACCCCATGGTCAGTTATGCGAACCGCTATAAAGCCTTTGGAGTCATCCTTGACGGTAATCTTCACGGTTGAGCCCTTATACGAATATTTGCGGGCGTTATCGAGAATATTTTCCAGGACCATGCGGATAAGTTGTCGGTCGATGCTGGCTTCTAGTAAATCAACCGGCATTTTGAACGAGACCTTTTGTTCACTTGAAGTGAAGTTGACTTCTTGCTCCTCAATAATCTCTTGCATCAGCTCCCCGATGTCACACTTTGTTTGACGCAACTTCACTTTGCCGGCATCGACTCGCGCGATTTTAAGTAAGTCGTCAACGATTTTTAATTGCCGCTCGTTGCTGTCAAAAGCAATCTGCAGTATTTCCCTTTGCTGATCACTCAGATCACCGACATAACCTTCCAGTAACATACCAATCAATTGTTTCACGCCGGTCGCAGGGGTACGGAGCTGGTGCGATGCTAACGAAATGAATTCGTCTTTGGCGTTGTTGATCCTAATGAGCTCCTCTTGTTGCAGCTCCAACTCTTGCTTGCGGGCCATTACCTCTTTGATATCCTCAATATCCGTACTTGAACCAAACCACTTGATAACATTCCCTTGTTCGTCATGAATTGATTCAGCTCGAACTAAGAACCATCGGTACTCACCAGGGTGTTTGGGGTCTTTAAACCGAGCCTCTATTTGGTACGGCTCACCTGTTTTTAATGCAGCTTGTCGTACTTCGAAGGCTCTCTTCAAATCATCAGGGTGAAGAATTTGTTTCCATCCGTCGTTATCCTCCCCTTCTTTGAAACCCGTATATTCGTACCAACGACGATTGTAGTAATCAATCTGGCCATCGGGCCGCAGGGTCCATACAATTTGCGGCATAGAATCTGCCAGTTCGCGGAAACTGCGTTCACTTTCGGCTATCCTTAGCTCGGCTTTTTTGCGCTCATCAATATTCATACTGGTACCGATCATCCGTACGGTCTTACCCTCTTTCTGTATGGCCTTGCCCTGCCCGAGCACCCAGTGCATACTGCCGTCAGCCCATACAACACGGTGTTCTACCCGGTAACTTTTGCCTTTCTTTATAGCATCCGCTATTGTGGCGCGCATGCCAGCGAGATCATCAGGGTGAACCATTTTCAGGTACTTTTCATAAGTAATCTCTTCTTCGGCTTCTAACCCATATATGCGCTTGAGGTCTTCATTCCAGACAAGCTTTTGGGCCTCCATGTTCCATTCCCAGGTTCCTAGTTTCGAAGCCTGCAGCGCAAGAGCAAGGCGCTCCTGGCTTTCCCGGAGTGCGGCATCGGCCTTGTACTTCTCCGTTACGTCTTGTTGCGTACCCCAAGCACGAATGAGCTTACCATTCTGGACAATACCTACCAGACTATTGTTAAAGAATTTATCATTACCCTCTTTATCAACTTCATGTGACTCTGTACCCGAAAGACGATAGTCTGACTCTACAAAAGACGTTAAATACGTAATGTTGGTAGGATCGCTCTTGATCAGCATGTCACCGAGCCTGGCGCCAACGAGTGCATCAGCAGTCTTATATCCGTACATTGCCGCCATGGCATCGTTAGCCTCTGCCAGATACGCGTACCGGTACATAAGTTCAATCTGCTTCTTTGGTGAAAGTTTTGCCGATATAGGTTCATCGAGCTCAAAGCGCCAGATACCTACATTACTGTTTTTGATAAACGCTTGGTAGCGCTCTTCACTCTCGGCAATTTTATGACGGGCCTTTACTTGATCGGTCACCTCAATACCATGCATCATCACGCCAACAACATGACCATTATCATCCCGGTAAGCTTGGAATACAAAGTTGAAAAATGTCTCTTCATACTTTTTGTTATTATACCGGTCTATGAGTGCGGGATACTCATTGCCATAAACTGGTTCTCCCGTTGCGTAGACTTTCTCAACGATCTCAAAATAACCTTGGCCTTCAAGCTCTGGCCATGCGTCACGCATTGTTTTGCCTACGACATCCCGGTTTCTCCAGACCTTTCGGAACATAGGGTTAAAGAGTTCTATGACCCCTTCTCTACCACGCAAAATCGCAATCAATGCAGGCGCATGAGTGAATAAAGCTTCTAAGTTTTTCTCTTGCTGGCTTACATTCATCCTTGCTTTACCCTCTTGTTTGGAGATCGCTAAAATTATTACGTAATTATTATAATACCCCCTTCTTTGCGTTCTTGGCTATGTCGACTTACATATCTCATACCCAGTATAAAAATCAATATTAGCCGTTCATGGAACAACAAAACTTTACTGTATACGATATATTTGCCAAAATGGTTTCATTATTATTGTTGTTTCTTAAAAAGGAAAA
>JAQGGX010000028.1 GCA_028289075.1 Candidatus Saccharimonadota bacterium
TTGGCTTGCCGCTACCACTGCCACTGCCGCTCACAACGTTTACCACAGGGATAACGATCGGGCTACGCTGGGTGTTCTCGTACAAGAAGTGCATGACATGCTCTTTCATTTCCTGCTTGAAACGATCGAGATCAACGCGCTTGAAACGCTGCTGTACAGCGCGGCGAAGTTCAGTACGGAACGAGTTCATGAGTTCTTCACTATCGCGCATATAGATGAACCCACGACTGATAATATCGGGGCTCGTAAGCAAGTTACCAGTCTTTTTATCGACGGTAAGCACGACTGCTACCAGGCCTTCTTCGGCAAGTAGCAAACGATCCTTAATGACAACGCTGCTGACAATAGCTCCGGTCTGATCAACCAGCACAACTCCGTGCGGTACCTGACCGATGACTTCCATTTTTTCTGGAGTCAGTGCAATAACATCACCGTTACCGGCATTGAACGTATTCTTGCGAGGTATTCCCTCCTCAACTGCGATTTCGATGTGACGTTGCTTGGAACGGAATGAACCGTAAATCGGAATAAAGTACTGAGGCTTGGTCATGTTGATCATGTCCTTGTACTCTTCGATGCTGGCGTGTCCTGAAACATGCAGTGGGCCGCAACCGTCAATACCGTGGGTTTCGTGACGGAACACGTGTACGCCCTTTTTCATGAGTTCATCAACCATGTTACCGATCAACGCGTCGTTACCGGTTTCTGGGATTGGCGTAGAACTCAAGACTACAGTGTCTTGTTCTTTGAGCTTGATGTGACGGTGATCGCCGGTGCTCATACGCTGAAGCGCACTACTTGGTTCACCCTGTCCACCGGTACATACAACAACGACGTCCTGGTCTTTGAGGTTAGGTACAGAAGCGATCGGTACGAATGTGCCTTTAGGGATCTTAACGAAACCATGGCGTACAGCCATTTCAAGCGTGCTGATCATGCTGCGGCCATCAAGAGCGATCTTCTTATTGTGGTGCACGGCGGCATTCACAATCATTTGAATACGGTTAATGTTGGTTGAGAAGATTGCGACGAAGATACGTCCTGGAGCACGCTCCATGATATCGACGAAGCTCTGCTCGATCGTGCTTTCACTTGGGGTGCGTCCGGCACGTTCAGTAGTCGTACTTTCACTGAGAAGCGCGAGTACGCCTTCATTACCAAGCTCAATCAAACGCTCCGTGTCAGTGCGCTCGTGGTCAAGTGGGTTCGGGTCAAGACGGAAGTCACCGGTGTTGATGATACGTCCAACTGGGGTATCAAGCACAACAATGGTTGACCCTGGAATTGAGTGCGTTACGCGCACGAGTTCTACGAAGAACGGACCGACTTTCAGTCGTTCGTGCGTGTCTTCATTCATGGTGACAGTCTGGAGTTCAAAGCCTTCCGGCATTGGAAGTCCGAAGTTTTCGAAGATTTCTTCAACACGGCCGATAGTGAATTTAGAACCATAAATCGGCGCTGGGAACTTCGGTACGATATGTGGGAGTCCACCAATGTGGTCAAGGTGACCGTGAGTGATTATGTACGCACGAAGCTTGTGACGAATCGTCTCAAGGTATGCGGTGTCACAAATACCGTAGTTAATACCGGGGAGATCTACTCCAAGGTCGTTACCACAGTCGATAATAACGGCATCATTCATGTATTCAACAAGAATCATGTTCTTTGAACCACCGCCGTCCATACCACCGATACCAATGACCTTAAGTCTTGGGCTATCGTCAATAAAGTTAGCGCGGCCGCGGCCTTCGGATTTTGCTTCGTTGGCGTTGGCGTACTGGCTTATGATGCGCTGTGCATCATCATGGCTGCGCTTCTGCGCGCGGATAGCAGCACCACGGCTCGCACCGCGTCCACCGCCGTTGCCATTACTTGGCCGCTGCTGCCGTGGAGCTGATTGGTTGTTATTAGGGTTATTGGGATTTTTTGGTTTATTCATGCAGTTCCTTTCTGCTTATTCAATAAATTTTTAGTCTCTATGAGTTTTAAAATGGCCGGAATTGCTCCAAAGTCATCGATTAATGTCTGCCTGAGCCCTCCGTTGTAGAGAGCGGCGGCTGGATGGAAAAGTGGCAAGATTACCAAACTCGTTTCTGTCTTTTCCCCACCATCATGCGTGAGAATCCAACGGATACGTTTGGGCTGGCCATGAACCTGTGAAATTTGCAGGTCCGGCAGGAAGCAATTCATACTGTGACGACCAAGGGTTATCACAATTTTGGGCTGAATTACGTCCAGCTGGGCTTGCAAATACGGTAAGAAGGCAGCTTTTTCTTCTGGTAATGGATCACGGTTATTCGGGGGACGATATTTTACAATATTAGTTATGTAAATGTCATCCCGAGATAACCCGATGTTATCCAGCATCTCGTTCAGGAACTTCCCTGCTGCTCCGACAAATGGTTTTCCCTGAATATCTTCGTTCTTGCCCGGTGCTTCACCGATAAAGACGATATCTGTATCAACATTACCGTCACCGAACACAAGCTGCGTTGCCTGTGCGGCTAACTCGGGGCAAACCTTGTCGGCCAGTATTTTGGCTTTGAGGTCGTCGAGCTGAGTAGTCTTGCTTGCTGTACTCATGATTACTTTTTAAAAGAACCAATGAACATATTAATGGTGGTACCGAGAAGCACAATTGTGAGCAGGTACTGTGCGATACTTCCTGTATCAATTGCCCGGGAGGCTATCGCATAGGTGAGACCGAGTCCCAGTATTCCCAGCAGTACATTACGCATTGGTTTTCTGTCGGTTGGTGCCGCTTCTGCCTTTGTCATTTTTCCTCCCCCTCTGTTGTTTTAGAACGAATGGTTTTTGGCCGACTCCTCATTTGCCTGAACCTGGTGACTCCGATGAACACCCAGGCAAGTATCATCAAGTAATCGAACCAGCCACGGTAAGCGAGAGCAAGGAACGCGACAGCAAGGACGGAGAGTATGACAACCGGGATGTCCCACTCTGGTCCCTGCAGCCAGCCTCCCTTAGCTGCTTTCGCCATCGCCTCTCTCTCTTTCGGCCTGCTTCATGCTTAAGTTAAGGCGTCCCTTATCATCAATTGCGACAAGCTTTACGTTCACACGATCGCCTTCCTTAACCACGTCACTTGGTTTGTTGACCCGTTCTTCACGCATTTCAGAAACGTGCACTAATCCGTCTTTGCCCGGCATAATTTGTACGAAAGCGCCAAAGTCCATAACACTGACAACTGGTACATTTTCGTAGATTCTGCCCACCTCTGGTTCTGCAGTAATATTTTCAATGTACTGGATGGCGGCGTCTATCGACTTTTTATCAGGACTGGCCAAAAAGATGGTTCCATCGTCCTTGATATCGATCTCGGCACCGGTCTCAGCGATGATCTTATTGATCGTCTCGCCACCCTTACCAATTACTTCGCGAATCTTTTCAGGATTGATCTTGATTGACTCTACGCGTGGTGCGTATGGGCTGAGTTCTGTGCGCGGCTCTGCAATCGTAGTCAGCATGTGCGCAAGGATATGTGCTCGGCCGTCTTTACCTTGCAATAGTGCTTGTTTGAGTATGTCTACCGGCAAACCGTGTACTTTCATGTCCATCTGAAGTGCGGTAATACCCTTTTCAGTTCCGGTTACCTTGAAGTCCATGTCCCCTGCGAAGTCTTCAGCATCAGCAATATCGCTCATGATGTAAGGCGTAGCGCCATCCATCATAAGACCCATTGCAATACCACTCACAGGGCGCTTCAGTGGTACGCCAGCATCCATAAGCGCCAAGCAGCTAGAACAGGTCGCAGCCATAGAGGTTGAGCCGTTCTGGCTCATAATCTCAGTCACTGAACGAATTGAGTATGGGAATTCTGCTTCGCCAGGCAGTACGGCGGTCAGTGCACGCTCAGCAAGGTAGCCGTGGCCGATTTCTCGGCGACCCGGAGAACCAAGGCGGCGAACTTCACCGACAGTGTAGCCAGGTGCGTTGTAGTGGTGGAAGAAACGACGCTCTGTGTCGCGCTCCATCGTGTCGACAACCTGTGAATAACTGAGTGGAGCAAGCGTTACGATGTTCAATGCCTGGGTAAGGCCGCGGGTAAAGAGGCTTGAGCCGTGTGCGCGTGGGAGGAATCCTACTTCGCTTGAGAGCGGGCGGATTTCGGTAAGTTTGCGGCCATCAGGGCGGATCTGTTCCTCGATAATGCCCTTGCGGACGTCTTTGTGGAGTGCCATGGTGAAGGCTTCATCGTATTCGTGACGAACTGCATCATAGGCTTCGCCAAGGGCTTCTGCAAAGTGATCGTGCATAGCATCGCGAAGGTTCCTAACAAGATCGTTGCGCTCTGGATATGGAGCACGAAGACCAGCACCGAGTTTGCCCTCTACCCATTTTTCGACTTGAGCTATGATTTCGTCATTCGGCTTCACGAGTTCATATTCTTGTGGGGTTATGCCGACTTTTGCAATGAGTTCCTTCTGAAGTTTGATTGCAGGCTGCATAGCTTCCTGAGCAAATGTGAGTGCACGAGCGATATCATCTTCAGATACTTCACTTGCACCGGCTTCAACCATCATAATGGCGTCTTCGGTACCGGCAACAACGAGGTCGAGGTCACCCTTATCAAGCTGCTCACTGGTTGCGAATGGAACGAATTTGCCGTCAACCATACCAACACGGAGTCCAGCGACTGGACCTTCGAATGGTGCACCACTCAGCATAAATGCTGCACTCATGGCGATCATGGCGATCATGTCAGGACGGAAGCTCGGGTCGAGGCTGAGAACCGTAGCAACTCCCTGTACTTCGTGGCGATAGCCCTTTGGCCATAGCGGACGGATAGGACGATCAATCAGGCGACCAATCAGTATAGCGTCATCAGATGGACGAGCTTCGCGCTTGATGAAGCGTGAACCGCTGATCTTGCCTGCTGCGTACATTTTCTCTTCGTAATCAATTGAGAGTGGGAAGTAGTCCATTCCCTTCACGGAACGGTTACTGACCATAGCCGTGCCGAGCACAACGGTGTCGCCGTAACGGGCGATAACGCTACCGCTTGAACGAAAGCCGACGCGTCCGACTTCAAGACTCAATGTCTTGCCGCAGAACTCGATTTCTACTTTGATTATTTCTTTTCCTAGAGGATTAATTGTTTGACCCATATGTGTGGTGGCCTAACCTTTCTTGAGATTCGTCGCAAAGTGCAAATATACAGCCTGCTCCTTGTGCAGTTGCAATGCAGCGTATATCTGGTCTCTACGACGAAGTGCTCGTACTTTTAGTTTAATGTGCACAAGCTTGCTGGCTCAAGAAAAGCCAGCCGGGCTTATGCGCGTTAGCGACGGAGACCGAGTTTTTTGATCAAGCTCAGGTACTCTTGGCTATCATTAGCCGCGATGTACTTAAGCAAACGCTTACGTTGACCAACCAATTGGAGCAAACCACGACGAGCCATAAAGTCGTGCTTGTTGGATTTGAGATGAGCAGTAAGCTCCTCAATTCGCTTGGTAGTGATACCAACTTGCACGGCTGGAGAGCCGGTGTCGTTTTTGCCTTTAGCTAAATCGGCAATAATTGCCTGTTTCTTCTCACTTGTAATCATGCTTGGATGACTATATCACACCCATCTCTGTTACGCAAGCGTATCACCTCTTTGAGTTATCGTGGCCGATCCCAACGACTTCACCGCCCATTTTTTGAACAAAATATGAGTCATGTGAGATATACAAAATTGCGCCGTGATACTGCATAAGCGCTTCTTCAAGCTCTTCAATGCTCGGCAAGTCCAGGTGATTGGTCGGCTCGTCGAGTATCAGCACCGCCGGATCATCCATCAGCATTTGCATCATTTGGAAGCGCGCTTTCTGTCCCCCGCTCAGTCTGGACAACAGCATTGCACCGTCACTTGCTGGATGGAATAAGTAATCACCGAGGAGCTGGCTGATCTTCTGGTCGTTCACCGGAATATCACGCGCCATAAAAGCTTGTTCAATCGCATCGTGAAGCGTGAGCTCCAGATACTTTGGAGCAATTTCTTGTTCATAGACACCAATTTTGAGTTCTTTGGCTACAGCTATGGTGCCACCAAATACTCGGGCAATCGGTTCCTGCTCGAGGGCTTTGGCAAGAATTGTCTTAACCAAAGTCGTCTTACCTGCCCCGTTACGGCCATGCAAGCGCAAGCGATCACCTTCGCGCAACTGGAAGCTGACATCAGCAAATAGTGGCGTCTCTGTGTATCCCAAAGAAACTTTACTGGCTTCAATCAACAACGAACTTGATTTGGTTTCTTTGGTCTTGGTTCGAACACGAATATTGCGCGCTTTATGCTCTTCGTAGGCCTCAGTCATCTTTTCGTTCAAGTTTCCAACCGATTCGCGGTCAATCCAGAATGACGGCTTTTCCAGCTCTTGCAGTTTCTCAAGCTCAGTAACAGATCGTATTTCAAGTGATTTGAAACGAGAGATAGTGCCAGGGTCACGAGCCTTTTCTTTCATCCGCCGAAAGCGGGTTACGTCTTCTGTCAGGTTCTTGATACGACGCTGCGCAACATTGTACTCATGTACTTCGGACACAATTTTAGTCGCATTTGTCCGCAAATAATCATCATAATTTCCCTTGAAGCTAAATGCTTTGCCGTCACGAATTTCAACAATACGATCGACATGCCGGAGTACGTCACGGTCGTGTGTAATGACCACAACTGCTTCACGGGCGCCCTTGAACCAGTCCAGGAACACTTCTTTCGCAAGGTAGTCCATGTGGTTAGTCGGTTCGTCAATCAGCGCCAGATCGGCACGAGCGTGCTGCACCTTGGCAAGTTCAATAAAGCGTTTTTGTCCACCTGATAACTGGTCAAGTCGTCCACGTATTTGTTCTTCATTCAATTGATACGCCTGGAGGGTGCGGAAGATTTCTTCCTCTACCATGTAATAACCAAGTGATGAAAAACGCTCAATCGCCTCGCTGTAGGATTCGAGCTTTTTCATGTTGTCGCCCATGTGCTCTGGGTAGGTATCGATAATATGCTTCAGTTCGGCGTATTCCGGCAAGTCGGATAGGATGTATTCCAGTACGGGTTTGTGTTCGTGGCCGTGGTGTTCCTGGCGGGAGCTGATGGTGATCAGCCCTTTTTTGAATTCAACTTTACCGCCAAAGTCAGTGTCATCACCTGTCAGGATATGAAACAGGGTCGTCTTGCCCATGCCGTTACGGCCAATCAAGCCGACTTTTTCGTACGCATTCAAAGACAGACTCAGATCTTCATACAAGATCTTGTCGCCATACGATTTATCAGAAATAGAAATACTAGCTATCATAATCAGTTTTTACGCCACCCTTAAGCCTACGCTACTCTCACTCTTTCAGCAATCAGCTTCAGGTGATCCTTGCCTCAAGCACAGACTGCAATCGCTCAAGCATTAAAATATCGTCAGGGGTTGTTTGAGACAAAGCATCATGCAGCGGATGGTTTTTCTCTGGCTGTACGTCTTCAACTATGACTGCTTCCACTTTATGGATAATATCCTCAGGCTTCACTGTCCCTACTGGCTTGTCAGTATCAACAAAATCAATCGGTAATCTCGAAAAGCAGTACGCGCTTGTCTCAGAATCTTTGACTATCCAATAGTAGTGCTGCTCTATTTTTGCTGGAACTGGCCTCGAGAGTAGTCCCACAATAATGACTGAAGGGTGCGGACCGCCAACTTCCTTAGCTTCGATAACGCGCACCAGGACTTCCCCGGCATATTCATCTTGGGTTACCTCAAACGCTTCAATATCTTTCAGTATCAATATGACTTCGTCTGTCACATCAGTTGGGAACCAGGCAGCATCAGGTTGGCGTGGGTCTCTGGCAGCTTTATTGATACCAACATACCGTTCCTCAAGTGTTCCTTGAGGCGGCGTGTAGGATTCGTGTTGTTCGTGGTGTTGTCCACCTGCTTGTTCGGGACTCGACATAGTATGCGTAATTATACCATACTAATCAATGTTTGTAAACTATTGTCAACTGTCATGGCTACTGTTCTCGGGTTCAATAACTCTTTCAGCTATAAGCTCGGGGCTCAATCCCTCCATACCTACAGCATGTTCTAAGGAATATTGACCAACACGAGTACGACGCAGGTCGCTCATGTACGCGCCTGTAGCCAGTTCTTTGCCAAGGTCTTCAACAAGAGAGCGAATATAGGTGCCGGATGAAACATCAGCGACAAACGTTATAAACGGATAGGCATAATCAGTGAATACAATCGAATTGATGCGTACCTTACGTGGCTCAATCACAACTTCCTTCCCTGCTCGAGCCAGTTTGTAGGCTCGCTGGCCATTTACTTTAACCGCTGAGAACGCTGGGGGAATTTGTTCGATCTCTCCAACAAATTTTTGCAATGCTGTCGTTACTTCTTCTTTCGTCGGTTCACGGTCAGAAACAAACGTCTTCTCCCCTTCTGCGTCTGCTGTTGAGCTGACTTCGCCTAGCTTCATGGTAACTTCGTATGTTTTATCGAGCTTCGTGAGTTCCATTGCCCGCTTGGTATACGTACCAAGCAAAACGACGAGTAACCCCGTTGCGAGCGGATCTAATGTGCCGGTATGCCCAGTTGGAAAGCGCTTTTTGTTGCTGGTGTTGAATTCAGAGTGTTGCACCATGCGACGAACCTTATTGACGACGTCAAAGCTGGTCCATTCCTTCGGTTTGTCGATTAATATGATTCCGTTCATTACTCTAATGGTACCTCAAGTTCCATAATTACTTCTTGCTGACCTGGTGTATAGAGTTCAGCTCTACCTACTTCTCTAAACCCCTGATAGGCAAAAAAGGCTGCTGCCGAGCTGTCTGCAAGCGTATCAAGCATGAGTGTAACAGCGTTGGCTTCGTTGCTCACTAAACCTCGCTCAACAAGCAGTTCGGTAGCTTCCACAGTAGCCTGACGGAGCATAAACGCACCAAGTCCCCGTCCTTGCAGCCACTGAGGAGATGCAACTCTGAAGTTTTTTAGCTCGGCAGTATTAGGTCCGGCTGCCTTAAGTACTGCATCGCCTATCATTCGGCCATTTTGCCACCATGCGAGCGCCCGTCTCTCTCCGGAGTTAACTCCAGGAATACATATGTCTTCAAGCCATGCGTTGTGTTGAACCTCATTGTAGGGACCACGATGCGCACGCATGAAAGCAGCTAACTGGTTAACTTGTCTACTCCTGTCAACTAAATCGAACGAGAGATCATACTTTCCCATAATCTATATATTATAATATTACTAATTACGCTATTGAATCTCTCTTACGCTGCCGCGTAAACCAGCTTCACGCCAGGAGTCATCACACCAGCACTCTTTATGGTTATATTACTAGTTTCTTTGGTCACGGTACCTATGACTTTAGCCTCCATGCCATGCTCCCCTACAAGCTCTATCATACGCGATGGATCTGGTGTTGCGACAATCATGCCGTTGCCCATATTGAGAATACGGTAAATCTCCTCATCAGGTACATTACCAGCACGCTGAACAAGATCCATGATTTCAGGAGGAGCAAATGGTGCTTCAATATCTGCACCAAACCCTGTAGCTTTTAGTAAACGCCCTAATTTGCCCGGAATACCGCCGCCAGTAATATGTGCCGCACCATGCACTTCTGCACGAGGCTGACGACGAAGATCGTATCCGCCAATTGCGTCGACAAGAACCTGCGAATAGATAATAGAAGGTTTCAATACCATCCTGCCAAGCGTAGAACCATCATGAGGAGTGTTATGCCATTCGCGCCCATACGCTTCTCTGAGTACCTTACGCACCAGGCTCAAGCCATTTGAACGAAGACCGTGCTCCCTAAATGCCACCAGACTATCACCTGGGGTCACCTGAGAACCGTCAAGCAGGCGCTGCTCGTGACCGGCCGCAATTACTGTAGCACTCCAGTTGTAACGCAATCTTTCTACAGGCTCCCTGCGCATAAGCGCGTTAAGCGCTAATTGCACCACGCCCTTTAACCCGCCCGGGCCATCGTAACCACCAACAAGTGGACCGAGCTCCGCAACTTCGCCATTCACAATTGCAACGTTTGCCGCTTTAGCAGCAGCCACATATCCACGCACGAGGTCTTCTATATCTGGGCGCATAGATTCGTGCAGTTTCCGTACATCGAATGTCGTCGTAACTGCAGCGGGTTCAAAACCTTTTATAGCGGCATCATCACACACCATAGCTAATAAATCAAAAGCCATCGTACTGTGGTCTCTTACCCGTCCGGCTATTTCCACCTTCGTTCCGATGCCGTCATCACCCATGTGCAGCATCAGGCCTTCAGGATTAGGTACATCAAGGAGTGAGCGAACAGCAAGGGCGCGCATACCCGAGAACGAACGCTGAGCCGATACGAGCTCGCCAAACGAGCCGTCCCGATTTGGCCACGTCTCTACAGCGCCTGTATATAACGCTTCAGAAAGTTCATCACCAAGGACTAAATTCACCCCTGCGTTTTTATATGCGTCACTCATGGGTTTTCATTATGCAGTTACTGCATGCTCAGTACAAGCAATTAATTCACAGGCTTAATCTTAATACTTTAGGGTCAGCATTTTGCTCAAGGGACTTTTGACTTCTTTGAGTGGTTCGAATATTGCAGTGACAGGTTGAGGCTTTGGTTTTGGTGGGTCGAATTGCACGTTTGAGAAGTAGATATAGCCTTCAGGACGTACGCTGTCCTCGGCATAAAACGACTCCGTAAAACCATCATAGTTGCTTGTGGCAACGGTTCCGTCCCCATTGACCTTCTCAACCCAGGCGACATGGCCGTAGATACCGTCAGTCCAGTATGCAACTGCTCCGGCTTTAGGTTCTAACCCGACCTTGATGCCGCGTGCAGCAGCACTTTCAGCCCACTGGTATGCATGACCGAGACTTTGGTAATCAGAAGCAGTGACGCCTGCTGTTTCCAGACGATACGCAACATAACTCGTACAGTTGCGCCAACAGTACGATCGCTGGTCAGCAGGACGGCCCTCGCAGAACGATACCCAGAATCGCGTCGTGGCAGCTTCGTAGCTTGGATCAAGCTGTTTGGCAGCCGCCGGAACAGCAAGTACAAAAACAGCACATACAGCCATACACAGGCTTATTGCCGCATTAAACACACCGATTTGATAGACAGAACGCCTACGATATTGAATCAAAACACCTCTGGCTCTAAAAAGAGTCACTAGATTAGCATCCACCGATGCCCTCTAGATTTAAGTGACTTTCGAGGTCACATTTGCATCATAGATGCCCACTTGGAATGCCATTAAACAGCCTTTGCGGCCTGAATGCAATCTTAAGCGTTTTATTTTTTTGAGCTAGCCAGAGGTGAAAATTCTAGAGCTTATCTACTGTTTTGGAGGTGTAAACGGCGGCATCATTGGTGGCGGTAATGGTGGCGGGGAGGTGGGATCGTTCGGAGCACCAGTCTGATCAGTCGGTCCTTGGCTCATGCCAGGATATTTGATCTCGCCCGTTACCGAATCAATTGAGAAATCTGATGGCGGCTGTGGTGCAGCAGGCGCAGGCGCATCAGGAGTGTGATCAATGTTGAGCGCAGGGCTTGCGTTCAGGGCTGCAATTGGAGGTGGCAAACCTGGATCTGGCGAAGCATTAATCGCGTCGAATATTGCGGCACGGGCTTCATCGGGGTTTGGCAATTCTTCTTTTGTCTCTACTTTTGGAGCACTTTCCGGTGTGCTGGTGACACTGCGTTCGATGTCGGCTAAACTCTGCTCTGGTTCATTCGCCGGAGGTGTGGGGCTGGGTGGCAAGAATGGGTTTGTTGCCTGCGCAGTCATAGGTGCTGGTGGCTGTGCATTATCCGATGGTGGAGGTGTTGGGACTGGCAACGTAATGTCAGGTACGGGAGTCTGATTCTGCTGTGGTTCTGCCTTTGGCTCACTCTGGACAAATGCTGGAGTGTCTGGTGATTGGGCCGGGCCAGAATCATGGCTTAAGAGCGGCGTTTGCACCGCCGGCAGGCTCAAAGGATCGGTTGTCGTATCGTATTCTTCTCCTTCACCGCTGGCGGTAAGCTTACTGCCCATTGTTGGCGGAGTAAGTACTAACCGATTACCGTCATTCCCATGCGAAGGTCCAATTTCGTTTTTTGGCTCTTCTTTGGGCGCATCTTTTTTGTCCTGCTCTGGGAGCGGTTCGATAACCTTTTCTTTTTTGCTCCAATCTTCCATTTGAGCAAACATATTTTCATCGTTAAGCTTTGGCTGTTCTGGTTCCCGGGTATGATTATCATGCATATCAGCCGGTGTATCATGCTGCGCTTTTTCTGGATCACTTAAACCTGGATCATGCTCAATGTGCAATGAACCATCAGCAGGTTTTTCTTCGATAAGTTCATCAGGGATATGAAGATCTTCTACTCCATCAGATTTTGGCGGTTCTGGTTTGAATGCCGGTTCCTGCAGCTTGGTTGCAACGAGTTGCTGATTTGCTCCGGCAGCCATCAATTTAGCACTGACAGCCATGGTAGTACTTGAAGTCTTTTCGTTACTAAAACGATTTGTTTCAGCCACAATACCCGTCAAAAACGCGGTCGCTATTTGCGGATCATACACATCCTGCTTCAGCTCTTCGCCAATAGACACAAGCATTTCCGACAAGCTTGAAGCGCCTGGGTCGGTCCAGTTGATCGTACCAAGGCTACCACCCTGCATCGTATTAATAGAGACAACGCTGGCATCATGCAGAATACGGCCGTGCGAGATAATTGCCTGGTCAAGTTGCTCACGCTCCTTCACGCCAATGGCGATAACGAGATCAACGTTGAAGTCACCTTGACTAAAAACAAGGTCTTTGTCACTCAGTGAGGTGCGATATGGCGTGATGAAGATTTTCACCATTTTGTCTTCGACTTTGTAGCGAAGCTTATCTGCCTTGGATTTGTCGAGTGAAATAATAAAGTCTCTGAGTGAATCAGTGTTCTTCTCTAGGGTTTGCTCAGGTTGCAGGAACTCAAGCGTTGATGGAACTTTTCCACTGAATACAGCCGTTGCATGCTTATCTAGTTTGTTGAGTAGCAATGTCAGGCCAATACAAGCGGCCAATTGGTCAACGGACGGATCATTGCTGACCGTCACGAGAACGTTATTCGCCTCTTTAATCTGTTCTAGTACTTGTATTTTTGTATTTTCCATATATTTGTTTTATATAGTTATAGGCCGAGAATACCATAAACGGATTGGCTTGTCCAAGCAAATTCGTAGCAATCTTTACAAAACTCTCGATAACCGCTATAGTTTCTCTCGATAACCCTAAACATAAGCAATAAGGAAGCAAAAATGCCGATTATTAAATCAGCCAAAAAGCGCGTAAAAGTTGCACGTAAAGCAACCGTTCGCAATGCAAAAACTAAGCGTACTTTGAAGACCGCATTAAAGGCCTTCCACGCTGCCGTAACTGGTAAGAAGAAAACTGCTGAGTCTCACGGCAAAGCACAAAGCGCACTTGATACTGCCGCTAAAAAAGGTCTCTTGCACAAGAACAAAGTTGCTCGCAAGAAGAAGCAACTTTCTGCAACTGCCAAGAAAGCTGCCGGTGTCACCAAAGCTACTGCTCCAAAGAAAGCTGCTGTTAAGAAGCCAGCCGTAAAGAAAGCAGCCGCTCCAGTGAAGAAGGCCGTGGCTAAAAAGCCTGTAGCCAAGAAGCCAGCCGTTAAAAAAGCTGCTCCAAAGAAAGCTACCAAGAAATAACAATCGTTATACCTTATGAAAACCGTCCCCGGGAAACCTAGGACGGTTTTTTATTTGGCTCCAAGGCTGAGAATCAAATAATTCTGGAGGACTTCGTCGGCATCGATGCTACGCGTTTTCAGACTGACGTCTATGTCGAGTAACTCACCTATCAACCGTTTAATATCATTCATCGTCATACGGCGTGCCAGCCCCTCTACTTTGCGCACGACATAGGGATTGAGCTTAGCTTCGGAGGCAATGTCATTCGGGTTTTTGCCGCCGGCTGCTTTGACGATGGCGAGCACGTGCAGCTGCCACGCCAGCATGGCAATCACCTGCTGCGGTTCAACCTTTTGTTGGCGCTGCTCATCATAGAGCTGCAACGCACGCTTGGTGTTGCCGCTCATAGCAGCATCAATCAGCTCAAATATCGTGCTTTGCGGTGATTTCTCTGTCAGTAATTCAATCGTTGCTTTCGTAATTTTAGAGTCGTATGCGAGTAGCTTCTCGAGCTCTTTGGACAGCATCTGCTGATTCACGCCAACACGTTCTACAAGCAGCCGCGCGTCCGTGCTGCTTAGACTACCGCCCTGCTCTTTGGCAGTACTCGCAAGCCACGCGGCAAGTCCATTGCCATCAAGCTCAGTAAACTCCTGATACTGCGTGTCTTTTTTGAGTGTCTTGTAGTAACTCGACCTTTTATCGAGCTTGGTTTCGACAATAATGACGTCTGTGGTATCCGGAATCTCTTTTAATAAATCTGCAAACTTCTCGCTAAATTCTTTCAATGCACTTGGATTACGCACAATAACCAGTTTTTTGGCTTCCAGGAATGGCAGCGTTGTCACTGCTTCGCGGATCCGTTCCATACTTGCCTCTTCCCCGTCTAAGCGCTCGAGGCCCATGTCGCCGTACTCTTTGAGGTACACAGAAACATACTCCTGCAGCTTGGCTTGGAGCGTCCAGTTGTTTGCACCCGTTAGTGTACTGATCATCGTTCCCTATTGTAGCAATAGATGCACCAAAACTTACCGCGATAACGCCTTCGCAGCCCGAAAAAGCTCTTTATCTGCCTGTTCTTGTTGCGACTGCGTAAGTACTACGATCTTGTAGCGAGGGGCTGCATGCAGACTTACAAGGCGCATCGCCACTCTCCCGATTGCCTTTGATTCATCAGCCACCGGAGTCTCAGCATCGACAACTGCAAAAAATTCCAAAGCTGTATCATGGCGTCGTCTGGCGACATATATCCCGCGGGCATCGTCCCAAGCAATATCATCACCGTGACTAGTAATGAATGTAAGCACATCGTAGGCAGCTGGCACGTAGCTGACGGGACGATCTGGAACCTGGAGGCGTGCAATGCGTGCACGCATGAGCGTATGGCTTGCTCGCAAGTCTGCATCATCGCCTTGGTATGGGCGTTGATCATAATGCCGGGATACCAGTGCTTCGCTCCATCCCCCAAAATGGTCGGCAATAGAGCCGGCAATGTGCGCGCCACCAGATACGGCTGCGTCATGAGCAGTAAGCGCCTCGTACAAACGAAGGCCATCATGCACCACTACAGGAGGCCGCTTCTCAGTAGCTTCAAGTAATACAGCGAACGCTTGTTCTAGTTTATAAAGTCGCTGCTGCTCTGCCTCAGATGGGGCTTTCTCTCCTGTTTCCATAGCTTCATTCTGCGGTGTTATTCTATTTTTTCAACACTTGGCATTTTGGACAGGTGTGCGTACCGCGTCCTGCCACTCGAGTTTTGATGATATCCGTACCACAGCGCGGGCATGGTTTGCCCTCGCGGCGGAAGACATTGGCGAAGGTCAGGTAACTGCCCCGTTTGCCTTCAGCGTTCACGTAGTTTTTGTCGCTAGAACCACCTTTAGCAATGCTGAGTTCCAGCACCGCACGTAATTCTTTGTATAAACTATTCAATTTTTGATCGGATACGTTCTTTACGAGCGTAGTTGGATGTATCTTTGCAGCCCACAGCGACTCGTCCGCATAAATATTGCCGACGCCAGCAATCACGGTCTGGTCAAGCAAAGCTGCTTTAATATTTGTGTTCACTCTTCGCTTGAACCGTTCGCGGAAGTCACTTTGAGTAAAATTTGCAGCCAAAGGCTCTGGTCCAACCTTCTTGAAGAAGTCTATATTGGGCACCTCAACTGTTGGCATCAGGCGCACCCAGCCAAACTTTCGCTGGTCGTTGAAGAACAGCTTACTGCCATCGGTAAATTC
>JAQGGX010000034.1 GCA_028289075.1 Candidatus Saccharimonadota bacterium
GCTACTTTTGGAGGTAGGCCGGCAAACGAATCGTACACGTGTAATGTTTTTTCTGGCGCTGTGGCCTGCAGGTAACGCTGCAAGAACACGGAAGTTGTGCCGACGTAACAGCCGAATTCAACGATGTCTCCGGGCACTCGTCTGTCTACCGCTTGCTGCAAGGCACGGAGGATAATGGTAACCTCTCTTTTGTCGACTTGGTCGCTGAGTAAAGAATAGGTTTTTACGAGTTGTTCGATATTCATTGGCATATTATCGCACAACAAAAGAAAAGCACCCCGCGGGGATTGGGGTGCTTAAGGGGATGATGATAAAGATTAAAGCGAGGTGCGCTTTATCTTAGGCGCTCTTCGTCGCTCATGTCGGCGTCGTCATCGAGTGCTGTGTCACCTAGATCATCACGTGTTACTTCGTCATCACTGCTATATGCGGCATCGTCCCTAGTGTCGTCTTGTGCCATATTATGCCTCCTCCTTCTTATTAGTTAGTGGCGCTCTGATTATCTCCTGATTGCATAAGCACTACTATGAAAAATATCGCAAGAAGTCTACTTAATAGGGGGATAGTATGTTTACCGCGTTGTTGCTCAGGTTGATACCGACACCAACAGAAAGCAGAGGGTCTTGTGTTACTTGTGACGGTGCGGGTACGGGTGCTGCTGGGGTCTCTGAGCAGCTACAGCCACCCCCTCCTCCTGTAGGAATAGGAGTCACTATGCCAGGAGCTGTTGTTGGAGGTGGCGTATCGCCTCCTCCTCGACCTCCCACTGCCCCCTCGGTACTAGTGCTTGGGAGGATTACGCCGACTGTTCCCACAGGTGAGTTACTCTGTCTGACTTGTTGTAGGGGCCTGGCTTGTTTATGAGCAGGTTGGCTCTGCTTGTTCGTACTTGTACTGCTTTGCGGGTTAGTTTGACCGTGGTCCGAAACGTTGGCCGTGGCCGCTGTCGTACTATCAGTTCTGTTCTGTGTCAGCGGGCTATCGACGGCACTCAATACCCAAGGCGTATTTGGTGGGGGTAGCGTTTTGCTGGTCAGAGCAGCTATCGACGGCACGCCGATAGTAATTGCAAGTGTCAGGATGCTTGTTCTGACTGCATGCTTGGTTGGACTGTATGCCCCCGTATTCAATTTGTAAATCATATGTACCTCCAGAATTAATGTAGGGAATATTTAAGGCACAGTTTTGGTTTGCATTCTTATAATAAATAGTATGTGGCCACGCGTCTGCGATAAATATAACTTTTACATACAAACTAAAAACGGACTCGTTAAGAGCCCGTTTTCATAAAAAAGAATAATATCTTATGCGCCTGGTACTTCGTTGCGGGTATATCCAGTAAGTACTTCCTGGACCATATCGTACACTTCTTTTGGATCGTGCTCGCTCTTGATGATGTATTTAACTGCGCCTTTTGCGAGTGCAGTTTCTGCATCTTGCTGGCCAGCAAGATTGGTAAGCATGATAACAGGAATGCTCTTCAAGCTCGGATCTGCCTTTAACTTCTCAAGTGTTTCGAGACCGTTCATGACGGGCATCATCACGTCGAGTAAGATAAGTGTCGGCGCTGCAGCGCGTGCCTGATCGATACACTCTTGTCCATTTTCGGCGAGCTCTACCTCGTGTCCTTCAAAAGAGAATATCTTCTGATACATTCTCGCCATTAACTGGTCGTCTTCAGTAATAAGAATCTTCGCCATATGTGTTGTTACCACTCCTTATAATTTAGTTTATTGTATCATTTTTTGTACACATTACTTTACCGAGTTTGAGTATCCTCAACTTTGATCCCTGTCTGTTTTTGATCATCGGTTGCAATTGGTACGGTGAAGCTAAAGACACTTCCCTTGTCAATTTCGGATGATTCCAGTTTAATTTTTCCTCCCATACGTTCGGTGAGCAGCTTGGAGATATACAATCCAAGTCCCGTTCCACGGGTAGTGTCCCGGGTAAGTAGGCTGCTGCCAGTCTGCTGGAACTTATGGAATAGTAGCTGTTGGCCTTCTCTGCTCATACCTCTTCCGCTGTCGGATACGAGTACTTTGAGCTGGTTTCCTTCAACTGAGGTACTGACACTTACATCACCCTTTTCGGTGAACTTGAGCGCATTGCCAACAAGGTTGTATACGATTTGTTTGATGCGGTTCTTGTCTGCGTATACTTGTGGAGAAGATTTCAGTGTCTTATGGTCGTACTGCACTGTAACGCCTTTTTCTTTGCTAACGGTTCCCATTTCATAGACGACGCTTTCCACGATCTCATCAATATGGAATGCCTGATATTCGAACTTCATTTTGCCTTGCTCAAGCCTGGAAGCGTCCAAGAAGTCATTCACGATGTCGATGAGACGTACGCTTGAATCATATATGTCACTGATCATTTCTTTGAGCTGATCATCTTTGAGCTGATCTCCGTAGTAACTTTGAATGAGTGATGTGTTTCCACGAATCGCAGTAAGTGGAGTACGCAGCTCGTGTGATGCAATCGAGAAGAATTCATCCTTGGATCGTTCCAACAACCGCTGCTCGGTCATATCTTCTATAAGAATCACTGAACCTAGACGAGAAACTTCCTTATTATCTTTGTCGATAATCGGTGCGATAAACACGCGTAAGATTCGTCCGTGATAGTCGACTGATTTTATCTCGACCGGCTTATTCTGCTTCATGGCATCAGCTATGTGTTTGAGAAGATCGAATTCGGAGCCAAAGTTTTTGTTGATGTTGCGTAAGGTGATGTATTCGGGCTTTTTGATTCCTTCGATTCCTTCAAAGAGAATATGTGTTGCAGCACCGTTTACGGTTAAGAGCTCGTCTTTAGTGTTGGTCATGATGAAGCCAACGTTCAAGCTGTTAATGGAGGATTCAAGTCGGGCTCTGGCTTCCTGAGCTTGAAGTGTGCGTTCGATAACCTTCTGCTCGATGACCTCGGTGGCATGCTTCTCGGCAGTGATATCATTAATAACCGCTACGACCCCATCCACTTTGCCATCACGCGTCAGAGGTGTGGTTGTGATCGCTACCGCGAAAGGTTTTGCATTACGGTTTGTTGGAACAATAGTGAAGTCATCTTCTAGCCTTTTCCTGATAGTTTTACCCGTGGTAAGTGTTGTCGCTATGGGCCGTTCAGCTATATCGAGTTGCTTACCTCTACTCAGGATCACGCACATTTCGTAGTAAGGCTTACCAATAGTTTCACTCAATGTCACTCCCATAATGCTTTCTGATACGGGGTTTAAGTATACTATTTTTCCTTCTTTATCGGTTACGAACAGGCCTTCACCAATAGAGTTCATGATGGTGCTCATGCGGTCTTTTTCGCGGGTTAGGTCAGTTTCAAGCTCACGGGCATCTTCAAGCAAGTTCAACATGGCAAGCTTGTTGCGCTGCAATTGATTAGTCTGCTCCGCCATTACGAGCAATGATTCCTTGTCGCCCGACAAGTTAGTAAGGACCAGAACATAGCCATTAGAGTTATTGTCATCATCATAGACAATACTTGCGGTAATACTGACCGGAATTATGGATCCTTTTTGTGTGACGTTGATTTCAATAGTTTTTGACGGCGAATCTTGTGCCTGCTCTTGTAATAAATCTATAACCTTTTCAGCTTCTGAAGCGTTCATTGTTAACGAGAGCGGGCTGCCTATTATTTCGCTCGATTTCCTTTCAATGATACTTTCTGCCGCTTCATTGACGTATTCGATGACGTATTGCTCGTTCACCCCAATCACGCCTTGAGAAATTGTGGCGACTACGTTGCTTGCCGCACTAGCCGCACTAAAGCTAAATAAATTGTGACGCAAAATGGCGTAGCCAATGATCGAACTTGACAGGGCAATTGCCAGGAGGGAGACGGGAACAATCTGGATACCAAAAAGCGGGAAGATACCATCAACAACTAGCCCTATGATAAGTGGCGTCACGAAGCTAAAGATAAAGAGCTGTTGCTGCCGTTTAACTGATTTGTTGATAATCTGCACTGATTTGCTGTGCAATAACGCTACACCGAGGGTAAGCATAATGACCAGCCACAGAATAAATAGTATGTTGTAGGGCCCGGGCGGATTTCTAAATCCCCATGCATACTGCAGTGCTTCCCCATCCTTGTATAATAGTCCCGTTGATTTCGCGACGGCAAAATAGAAAAGAGCTGTTGTAGCATAAA
>JAQGGX010000080.1 GCA_028289075.1 Candidatus Saccharimonadota bacterium
CTTTTGTACGTAAGCCCACGTTCATCTCCAGATCGTGGACAGCATCATTTACTTGCTCCAGTGCTTGGAGTGAGCACAGCGCGGGCAGCCAACATAAACACCGAACCACTCCGAAATGAAATTGAGACATATATCAATAATCACAGAAGTTCGATGAGTGTCTATTTTGAATACTTATCAACCGGGCAACACGTGAGCGTCAATGGTAGCAATACCTATCTTGCTGCTTCACTTATCAAATTGCCGCTTATTATGCAGCTGTACAAGGACGAGGAACTTGGAAAAATCGACACCGGAAAAATCGTAGAAGTTCGTCCCGAGGCACTCAATAAATCATATGGCGACCTCTGGAAAAAGGGCGCAGGGCACAAACTTACCCTAGATGAAACCGCCGAGCTTACCATAGTTAAGTCAGATAATACCGCAGCGCAAACAGTGGTTCTGAACATAGAAGATGTATACACGAAAATCGACATACTCCTCGAGCAACTGCATATCAAAGACGAGGTCATCCCTATGGGCGGCCCTGTCA
This sequence comes from Candidatus Saccharimonadota bacterium, assembly GCA_028289075.1. GTDB lineage: Bacteria > Patescibacteriota > Saccharimonadia > Saccharimonadales > JAQGGX01 > JAQGGX01. Next base: position 533 of record JAQGGX010000080.1, read on the forward strand.
AGACCAATGCTAAGGCCTACGCTACATTTATGCGCTGCCTATATGAATCGTGCTACCTAAGCAAAGAACATTCACAGAAAATATTAGGATATATGACACGCACCGAGGTAAGCGCACTCCGCAAGGGCGTGCCTTCCGGAGTTACCGTAGCTGATAAATTTGGTGTTTTTCAAGTAAAAGAAGGAGGTATAACCTTTGATGATTGTGGTATAATATATAGTCCAAAGGGTGATTACACGTTGTGCATCATGGGAAGCGGTATGAACCGCGACGTACGGAGAGAAGAAACTGAGATTTCCAAAATAGTTTATGGCAACGTGCAGAACCAGTGGTAAATAAAAACATAAGGTACTTCTTAAGAATATGAAATCTGTATGAATTATTCTGTAAATGTGAAGTAATCTATAGTACAAAATAATTTAAAGTGTAAAATCTGGCTTCAGAGCAACTAGGAGAACAACATGGACCCCGAACAAGCCCGTGTAAAATTGGAGACCGTTTTCAATTCAGGTAAAGAACAGAAATTTGCTCGACACCGCGTAATACTACTTCCTGGTGAAGAGCCCGAGCAAGCATACTGGATTTCTGAAGGTTTTGTTAAGGTAGTTTCCTACAATAAGAACGGTAACGAACGATTACATTATATTTATGGACCACAGGAAATCTTTCCGGTAACTTCGCTGTTCGGCCCGGTTATGCCGCAGATTTCTTTTGTAGCCCTCAATGACGTCACCCTCAGAACTAAGAGCATAAAAGATTTCCATGATACCGTAGATGAAGATGCGGAGATGCTTAAAGCAATCATCCGTCAGATGACTACTTTAGTCGAGCGCGTATATAGCCTGCACCTCGATACTGCTGAAGAGCGAGTTGCCCATGGGCTCTTGACCCTTGCCGGGCGCTTCGGCGTTTCAAGCGATAGTCATGTCGTCCTGAATTTGCCACTGACACAGCAGGAATTTGGCGATACGGTACGTTTGTCCCGTGAAACAACCGGCCGTATTCTGAACCGACTTGAGGAACAAGGACATATCATTTTAGGACGTAAGCATATCCGTATCTATCCTGACCGACTGCAAAAGTTCATGGATGACCTCGGTTAAGAGCCGATAACACCGCTAGCGGAGCTTTTGCTATAATAGCGTGAGACATCATGGATAGGCCCCTTAACGTAGTTTTGATTGGCGACGTCTGTATCGACCACAATATCCACCCTCATGGGGAGTATTTTTCGTGGGGTTCGCCTGCACTGTTCACTGCACAGTACTTAACACGGAGTGAACTGGCGACGCCAACAGTGATTTCAGAACGCGGGCCAGATTTCGCTGCATATGCCAATGGCTTTTCGTTCTATCCTGCAGCTGCGCGCTTGAAAGAAACAGTCGTATTCGTAAATGACACGCGGGGAGATGTGCGCATCCAAAAGTGCCATAACATGAGCGCAAGCCACCACGTGCCACTGGATGGAACATATAAAAGCCTCCTGAGCGACGCAGATGTCGTTATTGTCTGCACATTCCTGCCTTCGTTCACCGCCGACTATCTTCGAACCATTCTACGAGAGACATCAAAAAACGCACTTAAAGTTCTTATACCGCAAGGTTTTCTTAGACAGATAGGTCCATCGAATCAGATTATTCCACAGGAATCAGAGCAGCTTCGGAAGGTCATTGATGGATTTGATCTGATGATTCTGTCAGACGAAGACTACCCTGACGCTACTGCTTGGGCGCACAAATGGCTCGACATAAATAATCGCATAAAGATTGTGGTGACCGAAGCCGAATCCGGTGCTACCGTTATAGCAAAGAACCAGACGGAGCACATTCCTACGCAACCTATCCCTGATGATGAATATATTGATTCAGTCGGTGCCGGCGACGTATTCACAGCAGCGACAGCCCTTAGCTACGCAGCCAACCGCGATATCGTAAATGCCGTCAAGGCGGGTCACGCTGCAGCCGCGGAACACTTACGAAGCAGAGCTGTTGGAGTCGTCGAACCTGATCTTGATGCAGTTTAGCGAGCCCTACCTGATACAATAAGCACTATGCCTTCCAAGATAAAAACAAAAAACAGTAATCCTTATTTGAATTTTACGTACAAAAAAAAGCGTGTGCGCGTCATCCTTGATAACGTACTTATCTTTCGTTTTATTCGCAACCTCCACGGCAGGTTCTGGGGGCTTGCCGGTATCAACTTTATGATTGTTGGATTTACGATTTGTTTCCTTATTCGTCCTGACCTTTTCCGTATTTCGACTCCCATCAGTGATTTTGGTAATGATGTACGAACAGCACCGTACTTTGCCGGATCAGTATTCTTTGCCGCTTATGGGCTGTGGCGCTGGCGGAACTATCTATCACGCACCTGGAAGCGCACCATGCCAATTACGGGACTTATCAGCGTGACGATTATTGGTTTGTATCTTGTTGCCCTGATGCCCATATCCTGGGAACCCTGGCCTTACCGTATTCATATAATTGGACTTACGTTGGCAGGCGTAAGTATGCTCGCTACCGTAGTGCTCGACGGTTTGCTTACTAAAGCAAAAGCTAACCGCCACGTTGTGAAGTGGCGACTTATTCGGTTCATATCCGTCGTGCTTATTGTACTCGGAGGCTGGCTGACGCTTGGTTCAACCAAAATCCTAGAATGGTACCAAGTGTCGCTGCTTGGAGAATGTCTCATGCTCGCAGGCTATGCACTATGGATCGGTCTCAAGACCTACGAGGGCGAAGGTAATCGGACCATACTTGCCCGCACCTTGAAACGAATTGTATTAATAGACTAAACTTCGCGTTCGACCAGAATCGAGCATTCAGTCACGAGTGCAGCAATTGCTCCAATAGCTGCGAGTGGTGGTGCCAGTACAGCGCCGACTACGCCGACTGTTAACGGCAATTCAACAATAGTTTTGCCTTCCTTATTCTTAACGGTTATACGCCGGACATTACCCTCGGCAATAATTTCTTTTACCTTTTTGAGGAGTTCATCACCCTTTACTTTGAATTCTTCTTTTCGCTCAGTCATTGTTGTATTCCCATTTTTAATCAGTCTTTTTATTATAATCCGCTTATGAACCATGCGCTATGCGATTCCCCGCGAACAATTACGCGAACGAGGAGAATAATGAGAATGACACTAAACAAAGGGTAATCATGCATAAACACATACCGGGGCTCGGCAAACAAATAAGAAGTGGGATTTTTAAATCAGTGATTGTCGCGTCACTGGTGGTAGGTGGGCTTACTGCGGTGGCATTTGCATCCATACCCTCTCCAAACGGCACGATACAAGCATGCTATCGGGCGAATGGCAACTTACGCGTCATCGATACGTCTGCAGGCGGTCAATGCAACAACAACGAAACAGCTCTAAGCTGGCCTTCAGCGCCAAGTGCGCCTGGACCTCAAACAGCCTATGCATACTTAGATGAACAAGGGAACTTGCATCCTCAATCAAAAAATATCAACGGCATAAAAAGGATTCTGGAAGAGGGAGGAAATGGTTCATACACATACTGCTACGACGTAAATTTCGTACCTATGTGGATGCATAATTCTTTTTCATTCGGTGGTCATGTAAATGCGAGGGGCGTACCAGGAATGGCGGCTGAAATTGATGCAAAATGCGGGCCGGGCTACGATGGCTACGCCACTGGAATAGGTGAAATAGAAGGAGTTGGATACACTCCATTCATGGTCATGTTCAGCAACTGATTTGTTGAAACATCAAAAATAATTACCCTGGTTACTACACCGGGGTAATCTTTATAACTAGTAAGTACGAGTACTAGGCAGCTTGCCTGCTTACAAAGAAGTCACGCAGGCCAGAATCGAGATCTACTCCATGCGCTACGGCCCTTCGTGCGAGTGAATAGACGACAGCACCTTGGCGACGATCGGTTGTGCCGAGCATAGCCATGAACTTTTCGTGTTGCCCCCATGCAGCATTGAGTATGGAGCTTATCTGGCGCTGTGTCTCCACGTAACCATGCTTCGCACCTATTACGCTCAGATTGTCTGCAACCTCAATGCGTGAGGCCAGCGTTCCGCCAGGATTAGCCAATGCGCCGGGGACATCCTCTTTGCCATACTTCACCAGTCGCGCGTGAGCTACTTCGCTCACTGCATGGTTTGCCCCTTCGATAACTCCACATCGAGCAATCGCATCAACTTTTTCCCTATCGTCCGGAACCGTTTCTGCCGTCAGCACGTCTCCTTTAGCTGCAAGCACCAGCCAGTCAGCTCCAACTTCCAAAATAGCACCTGGCTTATAAGAAATTTCGATTTTCTCTGCTAAGTCTGGCTGATGTTTTTGGACATATTCCCTGATGGCTGCGATCTTGTCTTGATCAGGGTTCGCCAGAAGCTGTTTGGTTAATTCTTCGGTAAAGGCCATTCCACCCATACCCTCAGGGACAGAAATAGTGCTTTCAACACCGTCATAGTAATCACTGATCGCGGTAATTTCGTATTTAGACCTCTTGCCTGAAGCAAACTTGGCAAATGGCAACCCTACATTACCTGCTCCTTGGATCTTAACACTTTGATAATCCCTGCCGGGTATTTCAATATTTGCAGATGCTTTCTCAAGAGCAATAAATACTGACCATGAAGTAGCGTCTGGTCGGAACTCGTTACCGCCGGCCTCAAGCGATTTACCTGCCGCAGAGCCGAGGTAGAAGGGATCGTTAGTTATCTTTCTATACTTACGAGCAAAATGGTCAATCACTCCAGGGTCACCAGTATACATGTCCGGTGCAAAGATACTCCGTATAGCCCCTTCATTGCCGGCAATTCTTGCTCCATGTGCAAGACGAGCAACCTGACCCATCACCCACTGTTTTTCAGCAAAAGGTATCTTCCGTGGATCCGCATCAACAAGTATGAGAGCTTTTCCGCCATTCTGGTCAACATCCACTGCGCTGTACTTGTTAATCATGCCGCGTGCAAGACGAGCAGCGGCAGGTCCGATATATTCCCTGGGATTCATATTTGCTGTCACCTGTTCCATGCGACTGCCGCCAAAGTAGCGTGCAAGCCTACCGTTCTCATCTTCTGGATCAATAACACGACCATGATGCGCGCGATCTACCATGTAGTGACGGCCATGATAACTTGCAAATTCACCCAATCTTATTACTGTTGGCAATTCAGCAACCAACAATTCTCGTGAATCAATACCATACATTTGGGCAACTTCTGACTCAGAAGCTCCCGCTAATGCTACGCTCATAAAAATAAACCTCTAAATAAATTAGATTATTGAATAATAATGTCCTGTACTTCCAACATACTACTCTGACATGAGATTGCAAGCTTAGGAAAGAAATTAAGTATTGTGAAGTTTGCAAGTGGTTGTGGCTATACCATTTATGGTATTTATTGGCTTCAAGATGTGAATAATGGTCCACGTGTGTGAGGCTGATTTTTAGCGCAGAATTCATATAGAATTCATCTAAAAGCCTGATACAGCAATTATTTGTGTGAGATAATAATTGTGAGATTCAAGTATGACAAAAGATCTGGCGACCACAAACGATGCGTATTTCGCAACCATCCAAAACCTCCTTGAAACCGCCCAAGACGAGGCTGATCTACATGATCAAATAGTCAACGCACCCTTCCACGACAAATTAGCATCTACTCTGCTCAGTATTGGTATCATTACATTTATGCTTGTGTGCAAGAAATCAGGAATGATTGATCGTATCGGTATGTCTGACACCGAACTTGCAAAGGGCGCAATCAATATGTCTATAAAGCCTCTCGAGAGTATCCGTATACCCATACGATACGACGATAATCTTATCGCCAAAGCAATCAACAAGGGCATACCGCAAATAACCCAGGATTGGCAATATCTATTCAATCCAGTCCTCACCCCTGAAGAAGCCAGGTTTAACCAAGCAGGGGCCGGCATCGGCTGCAGTTTTGTCTACCCGTTAGCAGCACGCGATGGTGCAGCACTGATCTTCAGCTATTATCAGCCGCTTTCTGTAATCGGCAGCGAGCAACGCGACTTTATGCAACGATACAGTGAGCTTGTAGCTCGCACACTCTAGTTCTTTGCACGAACGGTGCGTTTGAACCGTTTCATTGCCGCCTCGTCTGCAAATCGCACAATAGGCCCATGAATAATAACCGGATCATGTTCGCCTGATTCATCGTATTTCTTAATCGCTTTGATGGCAAAATCTTCAATCAGCCATTCGCGTCCAGGAGCAGTCTGTCCAACAGCACTCAATCGCCACAAATCTTCTGTTAATTTCTCTGTTTCGATTCTCGAGAAGGCGCGCGCAACCATGGTAGCTTCTTTAGGTATCGCTGCCAGGCCCTTACTCATAACTTTCTTTCCCTGTTCAGCGTCAGATACAAATACGTCAATCGCAAGCGTCTTTACACCGCGCGGCGTAATACGTACGCCTTGAACGTGTTGGTTGTGTAGCCAGATGATTTCTCCGGTTAAGCTCCGAAGTTTGGTCGAACGAAGCGTGACATGCTCCACAATTCCACTTACTCCCAGAAACGGTTCAACCACGATGTGATCACCAACGTTATACCAGCGTTCTGCAATCATAACGGTTCCGTAGGTAATATCACGGAGCAGCGGTACGACCGTGGCACTCGCCAGCACAATGAAGAGCGCACTGGCACCAACCAAGGCAACAGGCGTGCTGCTTGGATTAAGTATGCGCCATGCAACATACAATGCACCGAAGAAGATGACCACCTTAGCGATAGCCAATATTGCCATAAGTGATGTCTCTACCCTTCGCCATTGCA
>JAQGGX010000091.1 GCA_028289075.1 Candidatus Saccharimonadota bacterium
GTACCAGCTTATCCACGAAGAAGTCATATCGGTCGGCGGGCTCACCGCAAACATCCTTCACCCGCGCGAAGTGTTTCAGCCGGCTATCGAGTACGCAGCAGCGGCAATTATCATTGCGCACAACCACCCATCTGGAAACGTTGAGCCGACAGAAGCAGACATAGACGTTACGAAGCAGCTGGTTGAAGCTGGCAAGCTCATGGGGATTGATATTTTAGATCATCTTATTGTCGGAAACGGCGGTTATAAAAGTATCATAGGAGACATTGAGTTATGAATACATCGGTCTATCAGTTAACGAACACGCTACCCGTAACGTCGCACTACCCAAACTGGAACAGTCAGTTTTTGCGTGATGGGAAAGACCACGACATAAAGCGTGTTGATGTGCATGTCAGTTCGGGCGACTACTTTATTACACTTGCGACAATGCTCGATGGACTTGATATGCAGGTATCTACGGCTGACGATGAGGCGCTACAACGAATTATTGCCGACTTGTTATACCTGCACTACAACTACAAAATAGTTAAGAAGTAATCCTCACCAGGGCCTGGCTGTGGCCATTAGTAGCTTAAATAATCTAATTAATTCATATTATAAATATCTTATTGCCATTATTTCATAAACTTTATACTATGAAACATAATATTTAACTTCTAAATAAAGGAGGAACTATTATGTCAGAGCGATTAGGATATCCAGGTGAAGCTGGGCCAGATGAAGATCTAACTGCTAAGTTCGATCAAGTTATCCAAGAGGGATTTGAAGCAACCGACCAGAAACCGTTTGGTGCTGAACACATGGTGGAAACTATTGATAATGGCAAGAGTACCGGAACAGATCAAAAAGTAACTGGCGCAGGCACATCTAGGCCCCATGTTGACGGATAGAAAGAACGGAAAAGTACGGCACGGGTAGTACTAATAATTCTTTAATATGTCATCGCCACGTCAAAAAACAGTTATCATCCTTAGCGTAGATTATGACAGTCACGTAGATTTTATGCTGCCGTATCTCTCCAACGCACTGCTAATAGATGCACAGAGTATAGCAGACTGTGATGAGTTGAGTTACCGTACAGATAACAAGGGTGTGCATATAGTCTATCGTGGAAAAGAGCTGACGGATGTAAGCGGAGTATGGCTGCGACGTCCACGCACCAAGGAAGTATCCGTACTTAAGCTCTCTGTTGACCCTAGCTACCGCGATTATTCGGTCAGCGCTATCCTCCGGCATGCTGATGCGTTAATGAGCCACTTTAATGATGCGACATGGGTTTCGGATCCATTTGCGATTCAACGCGCAAATTATAAACCTTTTCAGCTTGATACTGCTATACGTTTAGGGTTTAACGTGCCAGCTACTTTGTTTACGTCAGATGCTGCAAGAGCTAAGGAGTTTGTAGACAAGCACAAGGAAGTCGTCTTTAAACCTATCGCTCAAGACTTTCCTAATACTAAAAAATCATATAAGGCGCTCTATACAACCAGAGTGGTGTCTCCTGAGACTATGAGATACCAAGGCCTTAACCTCGCCCCTACGATCTTTCAGCAGACAATAGAGCCTGCGCTTGATTTAAGAATTACAGTTGTCGACAATAAAGTATTCGCAGCAGGAATCACTGTCGACAATCTTGATGAAAGTCCACGGCTTGATTGGAGGATGGGGAATGTTATGGGCGAAATGCACATTGAGCCCTATACATTGCCCAAGGAAGTCTCCGACAAATGTGTGGTTCTCGTTAAACAGTTAGGTCTCAAATTCGGCGCAATCGATATGATTTTGGATAAAAAGGGCAAATTTTGGTTCCTGGAGATTAATCCAAACGGACAATGGGCATTTGTCGAAGATGTTACCGGTCAGCCTATTGCAAAAGCTCTGGCAGAACTACTCGAAACCGGAAAAGTTACCTCATAGGTTGTTATGATACCTTCTCTGGTATTTTTACATATACATTTAGCATAATCATTTGCCAATATGACTTTTTTATTGCGCTAAATCATCCTTAGGATTAAAATTGCGTCACACATATGGAAGAGTCACCGGCCGTAGCAGAAATGCGCAGAAATATATTTGACCGGCGGATCATGCTTAAGAATATTGCAGGTTGCTTAGGCGGTGCTGCGCTATTGATGCCTTATGTTGATCAATTTGGGTCAGACATTATCACATGGAACGATAATGAAGATAGAGTCAGTTTCGTTAAAACTGGTATGGATGGAATGTATCCTCACACATCATGGCTTGTGCTTCCTGGCTATGGGCACAAGAGCGGCCAGCGTCTTGCAGGAGCATTGCAGCCTACTATGTCACAGTACGGCCAGGTCGCATACGCTAAGTACTCTGATGACGGTCTCGATGTAAACAGGTTAGCCGATAAAATAGCTTCTACTTTTAGAGAGCGAGAGATTGATACAGCATATCTCTATGGCAACAGTATGGGTGGGATGATAGAAGTTGCAATGGTAAAAAGATTACAAAGGCTTGGTATTAAAATTGGCTTGCTTGTTCTTGACTGCACTCCTGTTAACTTCTCTGCCGTTCGCACTGAGAAGGGTCAGGGTGTCGGCCTTATGGAAACGACCGACAAAGTGAGCCTCTACGGCGGATCACTATGTCGATTCCTGATTGAATACCCTCAGCGTATGGTTGATGATAAGTACTCTGCGTCAGAGGCCTTTGAAAGCTCACTAGATAAAGCATCATCGAGTAGTGCCTCAAATAAACTCCTCCAATCGGAATCTCTGTATGTATACACCTACGATCCTTTTAAATTTAAAGGCACTATTGATCGCGGTATTCCTGTTATTCATATTGGACCTCAGGATGATGAGAAAGACAATGTAGTCTACAACACGTATTCAAAAAGGATCTGGAAGCAGGTTGTTCCGCAAATGAGAGCATTGTGGCATCCCGATATTGGTCATGCCAATCCTCACCGCGAGCCTGATGCTTACAATGAGGTTCTCTGGCAGGGTGCGCGCATGATGCAGTTACCCGATGCTACACAGGCACGGTTGGACGATTATGGCCCTCTGAGGCGAGTTGCCTAATGAAGCGGCCATGTCACCCTCATCGTCAACCAGAAGCCTATAGCAGCGTATTGCAGAACGCAGCAAGGGTGATGCACTTAGAAGGTACTACTCGTGAGCTCTGGCCGGAATAGCTTATCCGAGGTACAGTGCCGCAGTATCCCCCTGTTGGGTACGGGGATCTAGAGCTGACGGCACGCTCGGCGCTGCGCTCATGTCCATTCCTAATAATTCTGATGTATCTCCGTTTGGATGGTTTTGTCTCTCGAATGTGATTTCCACGCCGCTCAGCACCATCGCTTCTCTAGCCATTTGGGATATCATATCTGCTGCTTCTGGATCAACGTCCCGAATATCTGACTCCAGCGTTGCTGCTACTTTACGGATAGCTGCTTCTATTCCTGCTCTTTCATCATCGTCCATATTCGGATCGTGTAAGCGATCTGCGATCTCCTGTAAGTCAATAACTTGCATCAGACGTAATGCAAAAAGCGCTCTTAAATCACCATTTTCTTCTTTGAGCTTCTCTACTCTGCCGCGAAGGTTAGCTTCTTCGTCTGGCTTCTGTTCACTGTGTAATCGTTCATTTGCTAATGTACTCATTGGCTACCCTCGTTTAAGTAAGTGAATTATATAGGTTGCGAAGCATAAGCATTGTGATAAAAATCATAGTCTAAATGAACCGTTTATGAATAAAGCATGAAAAAGGTTGTGCTTCTTTCAACGACTATTTATACTGGTGAATGAATAAGGGGCTTAAAAGTAAAAAGCAGGCCGAGGGACAATGAAAGTCTTAATGTTGGGTTGGGAATTACCTCCCCATAACAGTGGTGGGTTGGGGGTAGCATGCTACCATCTCTGTAAGTCTCTCTCAAAAAAAGGTGTGGATATTGAGTTCATCCTACCCTACACCGCCGAACACAATATTGATTTTATGAAGATCACTGCTGCCCAGCCAAAAGACGTTATAGAAGTTATCAAATCTGGTATTGCCTATGATAGCTATAAATATATCCATACTGACGGGTCAGAAGAATGGGTAGATATATACGGCCAGCAACTTGCGTATGAACATGCTGTAGATCAGATTGTGGAAGAAACAGAATTTGACGTTATCCATGCGCATGACTGGCTTACTTTCCGGGCAGGCTTGCGTGCCAAGCACAAGTCTAATAAGCCTTTGGTTCTCCATGTCCACTCCATAGAGTCTGATCGAGCTGGTGGAGACACGGGTAACCCCCTTGTACGAGAAATTGAATATTTGTCTATGCTGCTCGCTGACCGCATTATTGCAGTAAGTGCCCATACCAAATATGCGATTATCCGCGAATATGGCATCCCTGCTGAGAACATTGAAGTCGTACACAATAGTATTGACCAAACAAGTTTGGAAGAGCTTGACGCAGATAACGCGTATCGCTACCTGGCTCTCATGAAACAGCACGGCTACCGTGTGGTCGTGAATATCGGTCGTCTGACTATACAAAAGGGTTTGCCCAATTTGCTCAGGGCTGCACGTGAAGTCGTGCTACGGGCGCCAAAGACATTATTCTTGATCGTTGGTTCAGGCGAGCAAGAACGTGAGTTACTGCAGCTTGCAGCGGAACTCGGCATCGGTAAAAACGTTATTTTTGCCGGCTTCCAGCGTGGCAAGAACTGGCGGGATGCTTATGCAATCGGAGACCTCTTTGTCATGCCGTCGATCTCTGAGCCATTTGGCCTAACGCCCCTCGAAGCTATCGGCTATGGCACGCCATCGTTAATTAGCAAACAATCCGGTGTAGCCGAAGTTCTGACAAACTGTCTCAAAGTAGATTACTGGGATGTCGATGAAATGGCTAACCAAATAACCGCTGTTGTCACGAGCGACGCGCTGCGCGATGAACTCCACCGTAACTCACTCAAGGAATATGAACGCCTTACCTGGGATCATTCAGCAGACAAGCTGGTCGACCTATATAACCGACACGTGAGAGAGGTTGTAGTATGAGCAAGAAAGCAATAGTGCTGTATTTGCATGTCCATCAACCGTACCGTATTCGCCACTATACTATCTTTGATACTGCGAATTCACACGATTACTTTGATGCTCCTATAGGTGACCGCCGTAGCAACGAAAGCATCGTCCATAAGGTTGCCGAAAAGTCATACATACCGACCAACAACAAACTCATTGAACTCCTGGAACGTCATCCGGAGTTCAAGATCAGCATGTCTATTACCGGTACAGTGCTTGATCAGTTGCAGCAATGGTCTCCAGCTACGCTGCACTCCTTCCAGCGCCTGGTTGCCACCGGACGTGTTGAGATAGTCGCTGAAACGTATCATCACAGCCTTGCCTTCTTCTACTCTCTTGCAGAGTTTGAGATGCAGGTGCAAATGCACCGCGAAAAAGTCCAGGAACTCTTCGGACAAACGCCGCAAGTATTCCGAAATACTGAACTGAGCTACAACAATGACCTGGCATATTGGGCAGATCGAGCCGGTTACAAAGGCATCCTGGCCGAGGGTTGGGATCCAGTACTTGGCTGGCGTAGTCCTAACTTTGTCTACCGCCCAACATATACCAACAATATTCGCTTACTCATGAAGAATTACAAGCTCAGTGACGACATTGCCTTCAGATTCAGTGACCAGAATTGGTCTGAATGGCCATTAACGGCAGATAAGTTCGCTAACTGGCTTAATGACACTCCAGAAGCTACAAACTTTAATCTCTTCATGGACTATGAGACCTTCGGCGAACACCAATGGGGCGATTCGGGAATATTCGGTTTCCTCGAGCACTTGCCGAGCGAGTGGCTCAAGAACCCTGAAAATACCTTTATGACCGTCAGTGAGGCTATTGATTCATTTGATGCGCGCGACCATGTCGACACACCTCAAACTACCACATGGGCAGACACCGAACGCGACTTGTCCGCTTGGCTTGGCAACCCAATGCAACACGAAGCCATCAATGCCCTATATGATCTGCAAACCCCTATTATCAAAAGTGGCGATTTAGCACTAATCGATGATTGGCGTAAACTGCAAACATCCGACCATTTCTACTACATGTGTACCAAATGGTTCAGTGACGGTGATATCCATGCATATTTCAGTCCATACGAAACACCTTACGAAGCCTATACCAACTTCTTGAATGCATACCACGATCTGAAGTTTCGATTAACAGAAAAAGGAATCGAGGTCTAACTTGGCACGACCTGTAATGCTCGGAAACGGCACCTTAACCGTAGGACTCAATGAACACGGCTTGGTACATGATTTCTACTATCCTTACGTAGGACTTGAGAACCTCACGACCGCTCGTAGTGTACATCACAAGATTGGCGTATGGATTGATGGTCAATTCTCTTGGGTTGATGACGGTAGCTGGGAGATCAGTGTTAACTTCGAAAGTGACGCACTGGTTAGCTCCATTCGTATGCACCACGCAGGATTACAAATAGAATTACTGCTTAACGATTTTGTTGATAGTGAGTTCAACTCCTTTAACCGCATCATTAATGTCAAAAACGAAGCCGACGAGGAACGTGATGTACGGGTGTTCATGCATCAAGTCTTTCAGATCTCACGAGCTGGACGTGCCGATACTGCCCTATTTGTACCTGATGATAACTACATCCTGGACTACAAAGGTCGTTGTTGCCTACTTATCTATGGCCAAACAGAAGACGGCAAAGTATACGACCAATTTGCTGTTGGCAACTACGGCATAGAAGGCAAAGAAGGCACTTTCCGTGACGCTGAGGACGGCGAACTATCCGGGAGCGCCGTAGAACATGGCGGTGTAGACTCCGTCATTCGGTTTGACCTACATGTAGCGGCACAGGATCAAACGAAGATTAACTATTGGATCGTTGCGGCTGATTCACAGTTCTCTGCAGAAGCGGTACATAACAAGATCAAAGACCAGGGCCTGAGCAAACGCCTGCTTACAACCCGTGGATACTGGAACCACTGGCTATCCATCGCTGGCAATAAGCTTCATAGGGTTGATGCAGAATACCTTGAGGCAACTAAGAAATCTTTGATGGTTGTAAAGGCACATATCGATAAGCACGGAGGCATTATTGCTTCCTGTGACTCCTCTATTTACAACTTCGGGCGCGATTACTACAGCTACGTCTGGCCTCGTGACGGCGCCTATGCCATTTGGCCGCTTATTCGACTTGGCTATACCGAAGAACCAAAGAAGTTCTTTGAATTCTGTCGTGATATTCTGACGCCGGACGGCTACTTGATGCACAAATACCAACCCGATCGCGCCATAGGCAGTACCTGGCATCCAATGCTACATGGCAATCGCAAAGAACTTGCCATCCAAGAGGACGAAACAGCCAGCGTGGTATATATGCTGGGTGAATACTTTGAATACAGTAAAGACGAAGTATTTGTGCGCGGTATGTACGACGGCTTCGTAAAGCCTGCTGCTAACTTTATGGCGTCTTTTATAGATCCGCAGACCAATTTGCCGCATGCTAGCTATGATTTGTGGGAGGAAAAGTTCCTGACAAACACCTATACCGCTGCGATTACCTATCAGGCACTACTGGTAGCTGCAGACTTCGCTGAACGATTTGAACACCCCGATGATGCTACAAGATGGCGTGACGTTGCGGAAGGAATCCTAAAGGGTTCACAGGTGTTCTTTGACGGAGAACGTTCACTATACCGCAAAGGATACTTATTGCAGCAAGACGGGTCATTGCAGTTTGATAATACCTTGGATGTATCGAGTCTTTACGGCGTCATGATGTTCGGAATGCATACTCATGACGTAGAGCCGTTGCATCAGACCATGACTGCGATAGAAAATATACTGCTCGACAAGACACCTTCTCTTGGCTCACCACGGTATGAGCATGACAATTATTTTGTCTCTGATCCGCCATATCTAGGCAACCCTTGGTTTGTGACCACGCTATGGATAGCGCAGTACTATGTTCGCGTACATCAAATGGACAAAGCTAAGCAGTATGTCGCCTGGACAATGCAGCATGCTTTACCAAGCGGGGTTCTATCGGAGCAGCTCCATCCAGAGACTGGGGCTCATCTATCCGTCACTCCGCTCGTATGGAGTCACGCTGAACTTATCAATACCATTCTGGACATCAATAAAGTTACCTAAGAAACAAAAAAAACCGGCTTTCATGCCGGTTCTTTTATCAAGAAATGCTGGATTAGCGCTTCCTAGGCTTAACTTCGTTACGACCGAGGCTCTTCTTAGTCTCTACGTATGTGACGTGCTTTCGGAGTACTGGATCGTACTTGCGCAGTGTAAGCTTTTCAGGAGTATTCTGAGTATTCTTAACGGTGTAGTAGTGACGGTGGCCACTTTCCTCAGATACTAGTCCAATTGTCTTTCGCTTGTCGCCTTTTTTGGCCATTACAAATTACCTCAAATATTTCTATATCCTGTAGAGCTTAACAGATATAGCCGTATCTGTAAAGGGATTGTGCTGTAAAGAGTTCACCATTGCTAGTGACTACAGCCGTTTTTCCTTATATCCAGGTTGAATTGATCTGATCCGAGTGTAAGGCTGCAAATGCTGCTCCTCTGAAATGCAAACATAGCAACGATAAGGACAAGAAGCACTGAAACAATAGATATTGCCCACCAATATTTGGTGTACCATTTATTTTTTTGATCATCGAGGTTTGTTACAGCTTTATTTATAGAACTTAACGATGTGTTGTAATCGCTTATGGCTCTTACTAATTCGTCCTTCCACCGCTCAAGAAGGGCGACGAGTTCCCGTTCAGTAAGGTGCCCCCTAGCCATTCCTCTCTCTATTAAATCGTTTTAATCTGTTAATGGTCTCCCTGTTCTGCTTCCGTGCGCTACTGATTAGACGAGAAGAACGTTTAAAGAAGTTTCCCAGTGCGTTGAGTACCTGCTGCCGCGAAGCAGGCTTATTGGACGTGTACGTAGATTCCACCATGCCTTGTATGCTAATCGTGTGAGGGCCGTACGTTGCATCATTTGCCGTAACTATCCGCTGTTTCACTCCATCTCCTTTATGTCTTTGAGTAACGTTACGAGTTCGTCTACGAGACTCTGGTCTAATACAACTCGCTCTATTAATTGCGTTTCCTCATCTGGTAATGAAAACAAAAAACTAATAATGATGTTGCTATCTGTCTTGGCAACACCGATTTTGGTGGTAAGTTTCGGGACTGCTTTACACGGTTCGGCAATCACTTCGATAGGTTCACCGTCAGGTTTGATACTATCCCTTGCCATATCACCCAGTCTACTCCGTAGTAACACAGTGAAAAGCTAATTACCTCACAATCCGGGGTCAAAATAAGCAGCCATAGAGTTGTCTTTTAACCCCTGTTCTGGTAAACTTCATCGGTACTAATTTTTATGCCGACATAGCTCAGTGGCTAGAGCGGCTGTTTTGTAAACAGCGGGTCGTGGGTTCGAATCCCTCTGTCGGCTCCAATTTTGGCATATTTGCGAGATTGCCAAAGTACGTTTGAGATAGAGTGAGGAAGGTGTTCCAATTGTTGGGAATACGCTTCCCAACATATGCAGGGATAGTGAAGCGGTCAAACACGGCTGACTGTAAATCAGCTCTCTACGAGTTCGGGGGTTCGAATCCCTCTCCCTGCACCAAACTAAGAACCGGCCAAAGGTCGGTTTTTTGTTTGGTCTGGTATGGGCGACCGAGAACCTTCAGGTATATCCTCCTGGATATACCCACGAACCCAAAGAGCTTTAACCTTTCTATTACTTATAATCCTTCCCCTGAACAATCCTCTTCAGAATAGCTATAGCTAATATGCTAACGAAAGTTAGGCAAATGCCTGTCAGCAAGAATATTTTGAGTGCCTCTGGGATGGGTAGTACAATCACAAGGAGGTATAGTAAAGATATTGGCAGACCGATAAGTACCATCAAAGCCAGCTGACAAACGCATTCTAACTTTAGATATTCATAAGTACTACGATACCTACAAGGAAAACTATTCTCCAGAACAGTCAGAATACTACTCACCCAGCCTACGTAATGATAAAACATGATACTGGCAGTATAACCCTAAAAATGGTGTTATATAACACCCATTG
>JAQGGX010000092.1 GCA_028289075.1 Candidatus Saccharimonadota bacterium
GCTTCGCACTACAATCTCGGCCGGTATATATGTCTTGTAATACGAAACTCCGGCAATAAAGAAGAGCGTTTGGATTGCCCGGTCCAGTACAGCAGGGTCGTAATCAACAAAAGGGAAATCAAACCGGTACGTTTCGGTAAAATGCAGTGCATCATCCATAGCATAGTGAAGCTTCAATGTGCCGGTGCTCGGATCAAAGTTGTACGCGTCAAAGATAAATTGTCGGTATTTGCTCATAAAGATTCGATTGCTTCGTTGAACTTGTTTCCACGATCCTCAAAGTTTTTAAACATGTCAAAGCTCGCAAAACTTGGAGACAGCACAACGGCATCGCCAGGCTCAGCCAGATCAGTTGCCGCTCTGACAATCTCATTCATGTCTTTTGAATCATTCATTACAAAGTTATCAAACCCATTTTTCTTGAATGTATCAGCTACTCGCTCAGCCGAAGCGCCGATGAGGACTACTTTGCGCACATCGTTTTTGTGCCTTAGGAACGCATGGGCAAGTTCCGTGAGGTCTAGGCCTCGATCATGGCCGCCAACAATCATGACTTTTGGTTCAGGAATAGATTCAAGCGCGGCAATAGCTGCTCCCGGAGCAGTTGCAAATGAATCATTGTAATACTTGATCCCGTTCTTTTCCGTGCGGAGTTCTATACGGAAGGGGAGGCCGCCAAATGTTTTGAGCGTTTCACGGATTGCTTCTACATTCTGAGTGATCTGCCAAACAGCCGTAACTGCAGCACAGGCATTCTGCCAGTTGTGCTTGCCAAGCAATTTGATTTCATCAACGTCACAAATAACCTGATCGTCGATAACGATCTTATTGTCTTTGACATAGGCACCGGGCGCTTCCATGAATGGAATCTGCTTGCCCATTGAAGCGTCGGCAATACTCACCGAATTTTCGTTGTTGGCGTTATAGATAGCGATATCGTTTTCTTCTTGGTTTATGAACATCTGTTGCTTGGCGGCAATGTATTCTTCAAGGTCTTCATGCCAGTCCTGGTGTTCCGGCTCTACCATGAGTACTACTGCAATGTGCGGCGAATAGTGCAGGTCAATAAGCTGGAAGTTGGCAAGTTCCAATATCACCCAGTCTTCTGGCTGGATATTGTTAGAGAGCATATCAAGCGGTGGTATACCGATGTTGCCGCCTAGGTGTACACGATGCTCAGCTGCGTCGAGCATTCGGGTAATGAGCGTACTCGTTGTACCTTTGCCCTTAGTACCGGTAACACCAACGATGTTTTGACTAGGGCAAACCCGGAAAAATTCATTGGTGGCGGTTGTGACTTTATCGAGTATATCCGGCGCCTCAGGATTGGCCTCGGTTATCTCGCGTGGGTGGATGCTTGGTGCACCGCGCACAATCAGGTCAAACGCAGCAAGTCCCTTCAAGTAATCCGGGCCGAGTTTGGTCTTTGCCCCCTCAGGGACTTGAAGATCTTCTCTTGAATCACAAATGGTTATGTCGTTTTCAGGAGTGTTCCAGTAGTGGTATGCGGATTCGCCTTGGCTGCCAAATCCTAGGATAGCTATAGTCATAGGTGTTATTTTAACAGAGAGAAGGGATATTAGGCAGCCAGCTCGGCTTTTACCATCTCGGCCACCTGACGCGGAGTCATTTCAGCTTTGACAATAAAGCGCCGCACATTGAGTTCTTTTACAATTGCTGGTGCTTCTTGTTCACCCATATTGGTGAGGATAATAACTTTGATGTCTTTGCCCCAGGTGGTTCCCCGGAGCTTCTTGAGCATTTCGTCTCCAGTCATTTCTGGCATCATGAGGTCGAGCAGTATGATGTCCGGCCGCATGTTTTCTACAAGTTGTAATCCAAGGGCACCGTTTTCTGCTGTTTCGACTTCAAAGCCCTCTGCTTCAAACTTAATGCGATACATCTGCGAGATGGCTTGGTCGTCTTCTATAATGGCGATCTTGGGCATGGAGTTCTCCGCTTACTAGTTTGAAGTTTACGAGAAATTATAGTTAAACACAATTGTTTTATCAGTTGAAAAATTCATCAAGAATTCATCCAAACTCAGAGGTAAACTAGTGTTTTCCGTCCAGGACTTCCTGGACAATGTCTATAACTTGGGTAGGAGTATGATGCGCCTTAACGATGTATCGGTCAACGTTTAAGAACCTAAATGACATCGGTGCTTCATCTTTGCTGATATTTGTTAGCACGATAACCCGAATAGAGCTTCCCCAGGTAGTAGCTCTCATCTTTTCCAGCATCTGATCACCGCTCATGATAGGCATACGTATATCTAACAGAATCAAATCAGGCTGGAATGTCTCTACTACTTCGAGCCCAATTTGTCCGTTGTGGGCAACTCTAACATCGTAGCCATTATTGGTGAGTTTGAGCTGGTACATCGAGGCGATGGCAAAATCATCCTCAATCACTGCAATTTTGTGGGAAGTGAATTGTTTCATAGCGTTACCGTTTTGTATGTGAGATATCTAACATACCTGCTTATTCTTACTTGACATTGTAGCAGGTATTTGCTATAATCGCATCATTACCTTACGGGTAATTCACTTTAGCAGATAAATCCGACGTCATAAATTGCAACCAGCAGTTTATGGCGTCGTTTTTTGTTCCCAGAAAGTTATATATTATGCCTAAACATTTTCATGGTACTCCAGCCCCATTTGACGGTGAGCCAGCATTCAATCCTGAGCTCACTAATCAGATAGGCCTAGGTGGTCTCCCTATTATTCGACCACGTTGTGGAGAAGAAGCTGACGCTGCTGTCAACAATTACGATGTAGTTGCACCTGTTCCTGATGAAACACTGCCTGTCGCTGTAGCTTCACCTGATAATATCCCTTTTTCGCAAGCGCTTGACGGCATGGACGAATCTCCGAGTATTGCTGACGCAGCTGTGCAAATGGAAGCGGCACGCAATTCAATTAATAAGGTATTCGAGGAAGAATTACGCCCACCTAGGGGTGACGCCTTTCGTCATGTGAGAGTTACAGAAGCGAGTAATCCTGAATTAGTAATGGAAGCCTGGCGCGTTCACGCAGAGGGCTATTACAGTGTGGGTTTCGTTAATAAAGACGCAATCACCAAAGAGGGTTTTATGGCGTCTGACATAGACAAGGCAAGAGGACCGTATGTAGACTATTTTCTCGCAGTTAATCCTGAAGACGATTCTGAGCGTGCCACCATGCGAAAGATCAATCTTTCCGAAGGGGGTACGTATAAAGACTTGCCTGCCTACCAGCTCTGCAAGGATAAGTTGAGTCCTATGGGCATTGCCTTACTAGAAAGCATGCAGAATCAAGATGTGCGGTTAAAAGAGATTGGTGCTCTTGCGCGAACACCTAATACAAGTCCGATTGCAGTGCATGAAATGTTCAGAGATGCAATACAGGAAGCCCTTGGCAAGAACGAAGTTTGGTTCTTTAGCATAGTCTCCACCACTCACAAAACATTAGCAAAAAGCTTTGGCGAAAAAAACCTTAGAGTTATAGGAGAAGATGTTCCTCTTGAAGATGAGCGAGTGAATGAGGGTATTGCTTTGAAGCCTACCATAGTTCGTCCTGATGACTTTATTGACAATATGCTGACAGCTTACCTGGAAGCGAAGACTGCTCCAGAGCGCATTAGGCTTAAGAGAAGCTTACTATTCTTCACCGATGGCCTGGACAGTCGCCACATGAGCGAGCAGGTATTTACCACACGACAGACTATGTTAATGGAACAAAGTGCCTCCGCATAGGGAAGGATTGCTAAAATCATGCATCATTTTGAAAACGAATTAGATCTGCGCCTCAACGATATGATCGCACAGCGTACCCGAAAACCGCTAGAGTGGGAACCTCCACAAATGTTTGATCTTTCAGACGAAAGTGATAGGCAGGAACTTGAGCATAAATTTGATGTTGGTGAAGTTCATGGTGTGCATGACGAAATAGGTGCAATAGCAAATGAGCTTTATGAGTGGGAAAACCCGGACAAAAAGGCTGACCAGCAAGAACGAGCAGCATTTGTTCATGATATAACGAGCCAAGGTGCTAGGTACGGCCGGTGGGTCCTTTTCCCATGGTCAAGTGAGCTTGTAAGGTATCCGGAAAAAGACCAGCATCGAGCATTGCGCACTTCTCGAAACAGAAGCCTCATAACAGGTGAAGAGCAGCAACGTCTGTACGAATCAACAGCAGCTGTTTTTGGATTAAGCGTGGGAAGCAATGTAGTAGAAAAACTTGTTGCTTCTGGTATTGGCGGCAAAATAATCATAGGAGATCCAGATCGTCTCGAGCCCTCGAACCTTAACCGTATAGCTGGTGGCTTTTCGGACGTGGGCTCTAAGAAAGTCGACCTGATGGCACGCAAAATAAGCGAAATTGACCCGTATATCGAACAAGTGCATTTCCTGGAAGGTGTTACAAGGGAGAGCTTAAGTGATCTGGCTGCTCATCGACCAAATGTTATTTTTGACGAGGTTGATGATCTGGATGCAAAGGCAGCTATGCGCAAATTTGCGTCTGCAGAAGGTATTCCCTTGGTTATGGCAACAGACCTAGGGGATAGATCAATCATAGACGTGGAGCGATATGACCTCGGCGATACACAGCCGTTCAATGGGCGGCTAAAAGCTCATGAGGTAGATAAGCTTTATGATGGCTCGTATACTGCAGAAGAGAGAGGCAAGTTCATGCTAAAGATTGTGGGTGTGCGACATGTGACTACGAGAATGCTTGACTCAGTTATGCATGTGGATAAAACACTGGCTGGTTTGCCTCAACTTGGTACTACTGCATCTATAGGTGGTGCCTTGGCGGCAATTGCAGCTCGCGAGATTATACTTGGTCGCAAACTCCCTTCGGGTAGATATGTTTGCTCACCAAAGAAGATCATGGGTCTTCCAGCTCAAGCCAGCCTTTCTGAGAGTTTAACGACAATAAGACAGTTCGTTAAAGCCAAATAAAGTAGTATCTGAATTAAGATACTGCACCACGAGGGCTTCTGTTTTATACTTAAGGGCAATGATTGACATTATTATCCTTGTTCTCAGTGTTGTCGTCAGTATTGCAACCGGTCTTTTCGTCTACGCAAGAAATCCTAAGCATATTGTTAACAAGGTGTATACCGTATTAACCTTTTCACTTGTTTTGTTTTCAGTCGCAAATTACTTCTCTCTCCAGACAGTTGATCGATTATTTTATATTCGGACGGTCATTTTTTGTTCTACCCTAGCTGTAGCCTCTTTGTACTACATGGTGTTATTTTTTGGGGATCACGCCAGGCAACTTTCCAAGTGGCAACGCATAGGAATCGGTTTTACGTTACTGGTGGCGTTGCTTGACTTTACTCCTCTTGTTTTTCAAGGGCTGAATGGTACATCTAATCCTGTGCCGATTCCAAATTTTGGTGCAGTCTTATTTGTGGCCCATCTCATTATTTTTCTTGCAAGCAGCTGCGTACTGCTCGTTAAACGTTCATCTAAGTCCAAAGGAGTGCAGCGTCTCCAGTATGTGTATATGTTAATAGGCGTTTTGCCCATGTTCCTTCTGGCTCCTATCACAAGCGTCATGATGCCCGTGGCCTTAAAGAACACCAGCTTGATATTCCTAAGTCCTATTTATGGTACATTTTTTGTATGTCTCATCGGATATGCAATCATAAGACACCGGCTTTTTGATATTAGGCCCATTATCGCTCGATCTTTAGGGTATGCGGCTACTATTTTGGTCCTCGCTTCTGTGTATGGATTCCTGTTTTTGGGCATCACCCAAAAGGTATTCCATTTGCACCTTCCTTTTATCTCAATCATCTTTTTCTCTATAGCTACGAGTATCGCAGCTTTAGTCTTCCAGCAGCTAAAGACAACATTTGATAAGGTTACCAATAAGCTTTTTTATCATGATTCCTATGACCCCCAATCATTTTTAGATCAACTAAACAGAGTGGTTGTATCTAATGTAGACACAGAACCTTTATTGGAGAAAACATCTCAAGTGATTGAAAGTCACATAAAATCAGACTTCTGCGCCTTCAGTTTAAGAGAGACGGCTTACTTACCACGACGTACTGTGGGTAATCCACAAAAAGAATTAAGTGACATTGATGCAATAAAGATACGTACACTTACGGCTAACATCCATAAACGCGTTATCGTGGCCGATGAGGTGGTAGATGAATACCCTGAACTTTATAAAATTCTTCGAGAGAACGATATAGAAATTCTGACACGGCTAGTTGCAACTGTTAAGTACGAAGTAGAAGGTATAGGCTACCTTATGCTTGGCCCTAAAAAGAGCGGTAATCCGTATACCAAACAGGATGCCGATATTATTCGGATTGCATCAAGTACGCTCGTGATTGCTATTGAGAATTCGCTTCGGTTTGAGGAAATTCAGAACTTCAACATCACGCTTCAGAACAAAGTTGATGATGCCACCCGTGAACTGCGCCGAACCAATGAAAAGCTGAAATCTCTAGACGAAACCAAGGATGAGTTCATTAGTATGGCTTCACACCAGCTGCGTACACCGCTGACGTCAGTGAAGGGGTATTTGAGCATGGTGCTCGAGGGTGACGCGGGCAAGCTCAACGAAATGCAGGAAAAGTTACTAAACCAGGCATTTGTCAGTTCACAGCGTATGGTCTATCTGATTGCCGATCTGCTAAATGTATCGCGTCTGCGAACAGGTAAATTTATCATTGACGCGGTACCTACTAATTTGGCTGATGTCATCGAGGGAGAAGTGGGGCAATTAGTGGAGACGGCACAAGCTCGGGGGCTTGAGCTCAAATATAATAAGCCAAATAATTTCCCAACGCTCATGCTGGATGAAACCAAGATTCGGCAGGTGCTCATGAACTTTATAGACAATGCTATCTACTACACACCGTCTGGCGGCCATATTACGGTCAACCTAAGCGAGACCCCGGACGCCATCGAATACACGGTGACGGATGACGGAATCGGTGTACCAAAGGCCGAGCAACACCAGCTCTTTACTAAATTCTACCGTGCCGGTAACGCCAAGCAGGCTCGTCCGGATGGTACAGGACTTGGGCTATACATGGCCCGCAAGGTTGTGGTGGCACAGGGCGGAACGATTATATTCAAGAGTCAGGAAGCCAAGGGGAGTATCTTTGGCTTCAGCTTTGCCAAGGCTAAATTACTTCCCCCCGAAATAACTCCTGCAGAAACATTGGCCAAAGAGGAAAAGAAGAGTCTGAAAGAAATTGTCTAGAAGTCAAAATTGTTATGCTAAATCTTGACAATACAGAGGTAATGTAGTACAATTTATTTATGATAGCTTATGTGCGAAGGTAACAACCAAT
>JAQGGX010000098.1 GCA_028289075.1 Candidatus Saccharimonadota bacterium
ACCGAAAGACAAGCGACCAACAAGAAGGTAAATCAAAAGCTTTAGGGTTAGCTCTAGAGACAATCGAGAAACAATTTGGCAAGGGCTCAATCATGAAGCTTGGCGATGCCCACACTGTTCAAGTCGAAACTATTCCGACTGGCAGTCTGAGTTTAGACCTCGCACTTGGCGGCGGGCTACCAGTAGGCCGAATTATCGAGGTGTATGGACCTGAAAGTTCCGGTAAGACTACTCTGACATTGCACGCAATAGCTGAGGTGCAGCGGCGAGGCGGGACAGCCGCTTTCATCGATGCCGAACACGCTCTTGACCCATCTTATGCAAAACGCATCGGCGTTGATGTAGAGAACTTGCTTCTTGCGCAGCCCGATAACGGTGAACAAGCACTTGAGATCGTTGAGACTTTAGTGCGCAGTAACGCGGTTGATCTTATTGTAGTCGACTCTGTAGCTGCACTTGTTCCGCGAGCAGAAATTGAGGGTGATATGGGTGACTCTCACATGGGTCTCCAGGCTCGCCTCATGAGCCAAGCCCTGCGCAAACTTACCGGTGTTATCTCCAGATCCAAAGTTACTGTTATTTTCATTAACCAGATTCGTATGAAGATCGGTGTCATGTTTGGTAACCCAGAGACCACAACTGGTGGTAACGCGCTGAAATTCTACGCATCAGTTCGAATGGATATTCGTCGTATTTCTCAGATCAAGCAAGCTGACGCCGTTATTGGTAACCGTACCCGCGTCAAGGTGGTAAAGAACAAGGTTGCGCCGCCCTTCCGTGAGGCTGAATTCGACATTATGTACAACCAAGGAATTTCGAGGTCCGGTGACGTGCTCGACCTCGCAGTCGCAGGCAATATCGTTGACAAGGCCGGCGCTTGGTTTGCCTACAAGGATGCAAAGATTGGCCAAGGACGCGAAGCTGCCAAGACGTATTTGCAAGAGAATCCAAAAGTACTCGAAGAAATCGCCAAAAAAGTCCGTGACGCCGTCGTCAAGGAATAGTGTTTTGTCGTCTATAAAGGCTTATTGATTTGCATGAAAATCAGTAACATTAAGCAGCAGGTGAAACGGCCGGACAGATATTCTGTCTACGTCGACGAGAAATATACATGCTCTTTTTCTGAGCGGGAATTACTCAATCTCGGTTTGCGCGTCGGGCAAGAATTATCTGCCGAGGATTTAGAAGCACTCAAAAACGACGCAGTACGGGATAAGGCCTATGATCGCTCATTAAATCTGATTATGCGGCGTCCTCGGAGTGAATGGGAAATACGGGACTACCTGAAACGGAATCAGTATGACCCTGAAATTATTGATGACACGGTGGACCACCTCAATGAGCGTGGCTATCTGAGTGATCTGGATTTTGCAAAGCGCTGGGTTGAGAGTCGGCGTTTATTGAAGAGTACTAGTAAGAGGCGTTTGAATCAGGAACTCAAGCAAAAGCGCGTCAGTGACGATATTATCAGCCAAGTACTTGAAGAAGACGAGACTGATGAGCTGGAAGTCCTTAAAGATCTCGTTGAGCGCAAACGCAAGCAGCTGAAGTATCGTGATGACCTAAAGCTGATGCAGTATCTCAGTCGTCAAGGATTTTCCTACGATCAGATCAAGCAAGCGATAGAAGGAAGAGACCTCGAGTACTAACTTCCCATTGGTGAAGCGGTCATCGGTAGAGCGCTTTTAGTCATTTGCATAAGGTCCTGTACGACGATTTTCTTGTTGGTAATTTCAACGATCTGAGTACGATCAATGCTGAGCTGTCCGCTGCTCAGGCTCTTGAGAAGTGAAGGGCCGACGTAGAGTTTCTGTACATACAATGTCTCACTGTCGGCGGCATAATCATTTATCTTACCTAGCTTTTCTTTGCTGACGGTATAGACTGGTTTGCCAATAAGTTCAAAGTTAATTGCTAGAATTTCTTTCAGACGAACAAGCTCCTCTGGGTCGGTTAATGACTCATGATCATTTACAACAAAACCTTGGGCAATAATGTCCCGAATCTCTTGCGTTAAAAGAACTGTCGTTCGTTTTTCGAAGCGGTCGCTGCAGTAAAAGCCTTCAATCTTTAGATTATTAGGGTTAAAAATAGCGGACACGGTAGTAGCAATATGGCCACCGGTTCGAAGTGACAGTACGGGACGGTCAATTAAAGAATTACTAAGCTGCAGCATATTCACTCTCAGTATACCAAGAAGCGCTTCGCGCGCAGCATTTTCTGTTTGACAGCTGAAATCATAGGTTTACAATGCTTCACATAATGAAGGGTAAGATGAGGTTATTACAAATCCTCTATCTGTTGCCACTGCTATTGCCAGGACAACTCAATGCTCTCGCACACTCCACTGACGTACTCATTGTTGAGCTCCAAGTCAGGTCAACCACCTCTGCTGATCATGAATTCGTTGAAATTTATAACACGACTGATTCGACTATTGATATATCAGGGTGGGAGCTGCAATACCAATCAAGCAGTGGTACATCCTGGTCTCAGAAAGCACAGCTAAGTGGCAAGCTATTCCCGCATGGACGAATGCTGCTCGCCAGTGAAAACTACCTGACTGATATAGTGGATAGTACGTTTAAGTCGGGCTTGAGCGATAGCGGCGGGCATGTTCGACTCGCGAGTCCCGACTCGCTCAATGTCGGTCAGTTCACTGTCCATGACTTAATTGGCTGGGGTACTGCCTCGAAGCCAGAGGGCACAAAAGCGCCTGCACCAAAAGGTGGCGAAAGTTTAGAGCGCAAAGTTAATGATCAGGGTATGTATGTTGATACCGATGATAATTCGTTAGATTTTAGGGTTAACACTATACCGACGCCCGAATCACTCAATGATAATCCCGACCCAGAACCCAGCCTTATTCCGCCAGAGGAGCCAGAGCCATTGCCTGAACCACAACCGACTGACGGGGAGAGTAAACCAGATGACACGGGAACTCAACCGCCATCTACACCATCGGGCGGTGGAGATAAAGAGATTCCATCGCAGTTATTGTCACTGCAAATCACCGAAATGTTGCCGAATCCAGCGCCGCCGCAATCTGACGGTGCTGATGAGTTTATTGAACTTTATAATCCCAATGATGAGCCGGTTGATTTGGGTGGCTATAAACTTCAGTCAGGAAATTCATTCTCTTATAGTTACGTGTTTACCGACGAGACAATCGGCGCGAAGAGCTACGCAACGTTTTATGTGGGTGACACTGGGCTATTGCTGTCGAATAGCTCTGGAAAAGCAAGACTATTCACACCTGATGGGCAAGTCATTGCAGAAGTGATGCCATATATCGATGCTAAAGAGGGCTTTGCCTGGGCATGGAGTGGCGGCATATGGCAATGGTCAACATTTATCACACCAAATCAACCGAACATTATCACCATGCCAGTAGCGGCAGTAAAAGCAGCCAAGACGACTACTACAAAGACTGCAGCTGCCAAAAAGGCTGCCGCAAGCAAAACGGCCACAACGGCCAAGAAGGCAAGTACGACCAAAGCCAAAACTACAAAAGTAGATGACAATCAGCCTGCGAAAGGCACCATTGTCACGACTACTATCGCACCTTTACATCCCGGGGTTATTGCAGTGGTGAGTGCAATCGCGGTAGGATATGCAGCATATGAGTACCGTTATGACATGTCAAATCGACTCTATCAGCTCCGACGCTACCGAGAAGCTCGCCGAATCGCTCGGGAGGCAGCTTCGGGGCGGTGAGGTTATTGAGCTCGTTAGTGACCTTGGTGGCGGCAAAACCACGTTCGCCCGGGGGCTAGCAAAGGGGATTGGGAGCCATGACCGCGTATCAAGTCCAACGTTTACGATTAGCAAACTATATCAAGGTGAAAAGCTTGAAATGCATCACTTTGATTTCTATCGCTTAAACGATGCGGGGCTACTTGCATACGAGCTTCATGACATTATTGGTGACCCGAACAGTGTACTCGTAGTGGAATGGGGCGACATTGTACAAGAAGCACTGCCCGAGGAAAAACTAACCATTCACCTGAATCGAACCAGGGAAGAAAGCCGCAGACTGGAAATTACGTACCCGGAGACGTTATCATATCTAGTAGAGGACATATGCTAATACTTACACTCAGAACAGATAAGCCGGAATCCGAATTAGGATTGTTTGATGACAATACGCAATTATCATACGAAGTATGGCATGCGCACCGCGAGTTGGCAGAAACCTTGCACAAGAAGATTGCCGACACACTACAGCAGCACGACAAACAGTTGTCAGATCTGGAAGGCTTAGTCGTCTATAAAGGTCCGGGCAGCTTTACGGGACTGCGTATCGGCATGTCAGTTGCCAATGCACTGGCGTATAGCCTTGGTGTGCCTATTATAGCCAAGAACAGTGACGACTGGACTAAAGAAGGTTTAGCTGCACTCCATACGGGGGAGAACGACACTCAAGCACTTCCCGAATACGGTGCTCCGGTCTTCACGACGGCGCCACGTAAGTAATCAGGGGTAGCCCCGTGCAATCATATTGACAAATTGCTGTTAAGCATTACAGTTATTAATGAAAGCTTTTTTACAACAAAAAGAGTGGAGCGAAGGACCAAGCGTTCTATGAAAAATAAAATAGCGGCGACAGACCGGACTCAGGAAGCATCCCGTGTCTCCTCATGATCGCTACGACCCCAGTACACCCCGACGCGAAAGCGTACGGTCCAGCTACCGCTATACCCGTCGTGCTTCACTCGATGGCTTTATTCGTTCGAAGCCGGTTGAACCGCCGGTAAAGCCGCCCAAACAAGAACCTGCAAAGCCTGCACCAACTACCGGCAAATACCTGGATATCAAAGGCAGAAAGCCTCGCAAAAAATCTGATATAAAGCCGGCTCTACCTCGCCAACACAAATCAGTCGTGCTTCATCGCTTTGCGGTCAAGAAAACCCTCCCT
Source organism: Candidatus Saccharimonadota bacterium (assembly GCA_028289075.1). GTDB lineage: Bacteria > Patescibacteriota > Saccharimonadia > Saccharimonadales > JAQGGX01 > JAQGGX01. The sequence continues at coordinate 4,919 of JAQGGX010000098.1, forward strand.
GCATACAAGGCCAAAGCGACGCGTGAAATGAACAAGAAGTGGGCAGGACTTATCGTTGCGCTGCTGGTCATTTTTGTCGGTACACTGGTGACGTTTATTCAAAATGATGGTACTCAAGATGTAAAAGCTAAAGTTACCACAGCCCCAAAGCTTGGCACCGTACGGGGACTGCTTGATGAAACCCATGATAAAGAAAGTAACAAGACGTACAGGGTGGTAGCGAGTATGCCTCGTTACATTCGAATTCCTAAAATAGGCGTTGATGAGAAGGTTGTGCCGCTCAGTATTACCGGCAAAGATTTGCAACAACCGCTTAATATCTTTGATGTAGGTTGGTATGACTCATTGGTAAGGCCAGGTGAAAACGGTGTTGCTGTTGTTGCTGGCCAGATGTCCGGACCAACGAAAGCGGGTGTTTTCTCAAGCCTGGGAGCGTTACAGCCTAATGACAAGGTAGAGATAGAGAAGGGCGACGGCAAGAAGCTAAAATATCGAGTGGTAAGGATTCAGGCGTTTGACAACGACAAAATTACGCTGACTGAAGTAGTCGTGCCAGCGGAAGCAGGTAAGCCGGGACTGAATATGATCACGTTTACTAATCGTTATGATGTCGTCTCTCAGAAGTTTGAAAAGCGCCTGATCGTCTACACGGTCCAAGAATAAAATTGACCGACTTTGCGCGCGGAGCGTATAGTATTTTCTAGGATTAATGATTTACCAAAGATCCTAACGTCCGAACTAAACGAAAAATTCTATTAATTTTTGATTTCCTAGAGCTGATGAAGGCTAATGAAGTGATAGTGATCGCCGATATATTAGTTCTAGACCTATAGAAAGGTTATCCTATGGATCCAATTACCGTAGTGCTGGCTATTGCTGGTGCCGCTGCTGGGTTTGGTGCAAACTCAGTTATTACCAAGAGAAAAGTGGGCTCAGCAGAAGAACAAGCGAACAAAGAGCTGGCTAGAGCTAAGAAAGAAGCTGCCAAGCTTATTGATGTTGCTCGTGAAGAAGCAGCACAAACCGCTGAACAGGTACGAAAAGACGAGAATACTCGTCGCAAAGAGCTTAAAGATATTGAACAGAGACTGCTCGACCGCGAAGAAACGCTAGATAGAAAGCTCGACCAAATCGATAAGCGCACCGAGTCACTCAGAAAGAGCGAAGGCGAAGTCGAAGGACTCAAGGATGAAATCCGTGAAATTCGAAAACGACAGCAGGAAAAGCTCGAAAAAGTAGCCAAATTATCAAAGGATGAGGCCGCGCAGAAGCTCATGCAAATGACTGAGCGTGATATCCGCAATGATCTGACCGGGCTTGTTTCTAAACTGCAGACCGAAGCGCAAGACCTTGCCGAGGAAAAAGCCGCCTACATTATTACCTCAGCCATGGAGCGCATGGCCAGCGAAGTTACCGCTGAACGTACGGTCACTGCTGTGAAGCTTGAAGATGAGGAAATGAAAGGCCGTATTATCGGCAAAGAAGGCCGTAATATCCAGGCCTTACAGCGCGCTACTGGCGTTGACATCATGGTTGATGACACTCCGGGCATGATTATTCTTTCCAGCTTTGACCCTGTTCGCCGCGAAGTTGCACGTCAGGCACTCGAAATGCTGCTCAAAGACGGTCGTGTACACCCGGGCCGCATTGAAGAAATTGTTGAGAAAGCACAAAAGACCGTTCAAAAAGAAGTCGTTCGTGCCGGTGAAGACGCTGCACGTGAAGTCGGCGTCATCGGCATTCCTCGTGAAGTCTTGCAGCTACTCGGTGAACTTAAATACCGCACTTCGTACGGACAGAACGTGCTTAGGCACAGTACTGAAATGGCGCACATCGCTGGTATTATCGCCGAAGAAGTTGGCGCGAACGTAAAGGTTGCCAAATATGCTGCGTTAGTCCATGACCTCGGTAAAGCCCTAACCCACAAAATGGAAGGCAAGCATCACCATATCAGTGGCGAGATGCTACGCAAATATGGCGCTCCAGAAGCCGTCGCTCACGCAGCCGAAGCGCATCACGATGATATGGAAGCGACCACTACCGAAGCCTTGATTGTCCGGGTCGTTGACGCCATTAGCGCCTCGCGCCCTGGTGCACGTAACATTTCTGCAGAGAACTTCGTGGAGCGCATGAAAGATCTCGAGAATGTCGCCAATAGCTTCACTGGTATTGAGAAGTCATATGCCATTAGCGCTGGACGTGAAGTCCGTGTATTCGTACGACCAACTGACATTGATGATCTCGGTGCAATCAAATTAGCTCGTGACATTGCGACCAAGATTGAATCCTCTATGCAGTATCCTGGTACGATCAAAGTAAATGTCATCCGCGAAACCCGCGCCATAGAATTTGCTAAATAAAGGGGAGCTTTAGTTGTGAATATTCTTTACCTTGGAGACATTATGGGACGACCAGGTATGGACGTGGTCGGCAAGGTGCTCCCTGGACTCAAGGCGGAGCATCAGATCGATCTAGTCATTGCGCAGGCAGAGAATGTCTCTGATGGTAAAAGCATGAACCCGGACGATATGCAGGTTTTGCAATCTTATGGAGTAGACTTCTTTACGGGCGGCAACCATACGCCAAAGGAGCCGGCTCTCTGGCCGCTGCTTCAGGACGACAACCAGCCTGTTATCGGCCCTGCCAATATGGAAGGTTCTCCCGGCAAAGGTTGGAAGTATATCGACACACCGCACGGAAGAGTACTTATTATCTCCCTGCTCGGTGCAACTGTTGGGAAAGAAGTTGTTATCAAAAATCCGCTCCAGACAATTGATCAGATACTCGCGATCAACCAGGACGAAGAGCCGATTGCTACCGTTCTGAACTTCCATGGCGATTACAGTAGTGAAAAAGTGATTATCGGCTATTATTTGGACGGCAAAGTCACGGCCGTTATCGGCGATCACTGGCACACGCCGACAGCTGATGCCATGGTACTACCGAAGGGAACTGCCCACATTACTGACGTTGGTATGTGTGGTGTGTTACATTCAAGCCTTGGAGTAACATTCGCGTCGGTTATACCTCGTTGGCGCGATGGATTGCCTACCAAGAATGAGCTGGAATTAAACGGTCCTTACCAGTTTAATGCGGTTTTGATCAATAGTGATGAGCAGTCCGGTCTCGCCCAGGATATTCGGCATATTCAAAAAATTATTGAATAATACAGTTCGCACTGGAAATTTACAGAGTAATTAGCTATAATTCACCAGATATTTCCTTTCGGGAAGTAGATCCGAAGCTAGTTTTCCGTCCCAAGGAGTCGACTTGCTCGACTTGACTGGACGGAGAACTAAAGAGGAAGGAACGACTAAAGGTTGGAAGCAAGAGAATGGAAGTTCTTTTGCAGAAGCCGACCGTCGTTCCTGACGACGGGGATTGGCGCAGTTGGTAGCGCGCGCGGTTTGGGACCGCGAGGTCGAAGGTTCGAGTCCTTTATCCCCGACCAATGAAAGAGTCGCCCTTGTGGCGGCTTTTTCATTGGTCGGGACAGACACGGTTTTTCGACTCAGCAGCTTTAGCTGACGATAGTCGAAGGTTCGTTCATGACGAACACGCGCAGAAGTTTACTTCGAGCATGTGAGGAAATGTGCCATAGGCAGTCCTTTATCCCCCCTCACCCTTGCATATCATGCAAAAAGTTATAAACTAGTGAGTCATGCCTGAAAGTAGCCAAGAAGTAAAACGTCTATATATTGTCATGGATGTCGATAATACTATCTGGAGCCCACATACACAAGGTCCAAGACCAGGTATAGAACTGCTTCTAAGATCGCTTCATGTAATTGCAGATATTAACCTATGGTCTGGAGCAAGCAGGGAAACGCATTCAAAAGAAGTCGCTGCGATGCTCGGACTGACACAGTATATCGCTGCTTTCCATAAGAAACCTCCGTACCCTATGCAAGAGGAAGCGGCATTTGAGGTTCTGGGTCGCAGACCAGATCTACAGGTGGATGATGACATTGCTGAAAGGGTGGCAGGCTGGCCCTTCATGTGGATGAAACCTTATTGGGGCGTTGTTGGTATTGACCGCTAACCACAGCTGTTTGTTGCTATAGCTGCTATTATATAGATGGAAGGAGGCGTTAATGGGAACAAAATCTTCCGTGCCGCGGTACTATATCCGGGACAACGAAACCAACGAGATGTGGTGTTTCGATGCTCGATATTACAGCGGCCAACAAGCTACCGTCTAAACTCTAGAATTATTGAGAGTTAAAGGATGCCTGCGCATCAGTGTAGGTGCATAGACAGATCGCCCATTACATTAAGCCAATTTGTAATGACTTCTTCGGAAGTCTTTTTTATTTTGCCTATGCTTGCATTCAGCTTATTCCAGTGAATAATATGGGTTTAATGAGGGATCTAACTGAACATTCACCACTTTTGTTTATAAAAACAGGTTTACCTGGAAGTACTCCAGAGAATTTTACTTGTGAGCTTGCTGAGACGTATGAAGCGGAGCGATTGTCTCTCGATGCTATACGGTTAGAACTGTATGGCAATGGCCGTGCCTCTACTAGGAATGAGAGGGCACGAATCAGACAGGAAGCAGACTACCGTGCTGGGCAACTGCTTACTGGGGGATGTAATGTTGTTTATGACGGTAATATGAATCGATTTGACGGAAGGAAGCGGATTCGGAATGAGATTGCCAAGCCATTGGGTGCGCACGTAATTCTACTTGCCGTGTGGACTCCGTTCACGGTCAGGAGACAGCGTTTAATTGATCGACATGCTATGCAATCTGAAGGGACAGCAGATGATGAAAGAACGGTTGATCAAGTACTTAGCATTGCTGATAAAATGGAACATATGATCCAATGGCCAAGTCATCGAGAGCGTTATATTGGGCTGGACGGTCGCTCGACTAATTCACAGCTTCTAGACAAGATAGCGTCGTATTTAGGCCAAACACTGCCAGTAGCACCAACATCTTCACCTGCTATTGTTGAATTTTCAAACAGATAACAACGAATGGTTTTCTAGATGTTGATTTTTACTATAGATTTGCACTCTTTAACAAATCAAACTGGCGCATGAATAACTGTTGCAGGAAGAATAGTAGCTCACTCTCACGCTTATCGAGAGCCACTATTTTTCGTTGTTTGGTGGCTTCTTCATAGTAACGCTTGAAATCCTTTGAGCCGTACGTGCTCAAGATATGGGGGTGAACATACGATGACTTGGCTACGGCCCTGGTGTTGCCCAGGATATCGGCGGCGGCATCGATCGCCTCGACAATGAGCTTTTCTGGCTTTTTGTCTGAATCTTGATTCTCGATCAGATGGTTAAATGCCATAAGCGTACCGCCCCACGTTCTGAAATCTTTAGCAGAAACAAGCTCATTCGTGATCTCGCGTAAGTAATTATTAATATGTGCGGCAGTTACAATATGCGTACCATCAGATGACTGGTACTGAAACAGCCGCTCACCATTCAGTGCTTTTGTGGCGGCAACAATCTCGGCAATCACGGGATCATCGATTGCAAAATCATGATCTTTGCCGGACTTACCCTTAAATGCAAACGTTACAACCGAACCCGCTATCACGACATTTTTGTCGGTAAGCGTAGTAAGACCGATCGACTCATTTTGCTCGTAGTAGATGTCATTGCCGACGCGGATATAGGTATTGTCTAATATCCAGAGCATAGCAGCGATTACACGGTGTTGGTTCAATCCTTTTCGTTGTAAGTGCTCATCTACAGTCTTACGAATTTTAGGAAGTAGGCCGGCAAATAGAATCATGCGGTAAAACTTAATCAGGTCCCGCATAGTCCGCCACTTTGGATGGTACAGATATTGTTTGCGACCTTTGTCGTCTATGCCAGTGACTTGTATGTGTCCGTTCTGATCCGGACAAATCCAAACTTTTTTCCAGGCAGGGGGGATGATCAGCGATAGAATGTATTCTATGATTTTTTTATCTATAATTGGTTTTTGGTCTGGGTCAATAAACTGGAAATCTTTGCCCTTTTTGACTCGTTTGATGCCAGGGATTTTATCGGATGTATAGAATAAACCTATTATTTCCGCACATGCCTTCGTGTCTTTATAGAGCATGCTAATACTCTTTATATCGGCTATGGATTGTTTCATGTATGCCCAGTATAAACAGAGGGAGCAAAAAGGAGCGTAATAATTTTCGCAGCCAAGTAGAGTACAATTATTCTTATGGTAGTTATCCTCATCATACTTCTCATGCTAGCTATAATGATTGGCGTAGAAATGTTATGGCGCCGGAAGCTCATTAAGGGTGAGTACGGCCGCAAGTTGTTGCACGTTACATTGACCGTTTTCGTGGCTACATGGCCGTTTTATCTGCCGTGGGATGCAATCCAGTTCCTGAGCCTTGGTGCTGTAGGCTTTGCGGTCTTAATGAGGCTGACGTATACATTTCATAGTCTCTATGATGTAAAGCGCAAAAGCCTTGGTGATCTTATCGGTCCTGCCACTATCGCCGTACTGGCATTCATGCAGCCAGATCCGTGGGTATTTGCAGCGGCAGTACTACATATTGCACTTGCTGATGGCCTGGCTGCCGTTGTCGGCACGCGGTATGGTGCAAAAAATACATACTTCATATTCGGACAAAGAAAAAGTATTGCCGGTACTCTGACGTTTGTCATTGTCTCAGCTGCAATTATTGTGTGGCTTATGCTTATAAGCCCGCTGACATTTACGAGTGACGTATGGCTCGGACTTATTTGGTTGCCTTTCATGGCAGCATTGGCCGAAAATATCAGTCCCTACGGGTTTGATAATCTGACTATTGGGCTTCTTGTGACTGTTTCTTTGAATGCACTGACGTAGACTCTGTCGCTGCTTCAGTCTGGTTTACAGCATAGAGGGCAATCACATCAGAGCCTTTAACGGCCGTGAGCACGGAGAGCGTTGAGTATGACTACAATATCAACGACTTCCTGAACTAGTGCACCCTGCACAGCACTGAAACGGCCAGTAGCAAAGATGGCCATGAGCCCAATGCTGAGGAATATGCCAATATAGATACTTTGTGATGCGATAGAGAAGGTTCTTTTTGCGATGCTGACGGCTGTGCCGACTTTACTGATATCATCGAGCAGAATTACGACATCGGCTGATTCGCTGGCAGCGGTTGAGCCACGGGCACCGAGTGCGATACCGACGTCAGCTGCAGTAAGCACCGGAGCGTCGTTGACACCATCGCCCACGAAGGCAACAGGACGGTACTGAACTTTTTCTAACGCCAGAATTTTGTCAGAAGGCAAACAGTTGGCGCGCACCTCTTCGATACCGAGCTTTTTGGCGATAGCCTTGGCGGCTGGTTCGTTGTCACCTGTGACCATCAGGGTATGTTTGATGCCGAGCTTCTTGAGAGTAGCAAATAGCGACTTCGCTTCTGATCGCAGTTCGTCAGCAAAGGTGATGATCCCAATCAGCTCATTGTCCACCATGACATACGCGGCGGTTTGTTTGATTGAATTCTTTTTGAAGGCAGCTGGTAACTTTATGTCAGTGCTTTCTATGTTCAATCGTCCGACAGTAATACTCTTGCCTTGAAGCCGACCTGACACGCCATGTCCGGAAATCTCGTTGACTTGCTTAGCCTTCGGAATTTTGATCTTTTTCTGAGTGGCTGCCTCAACAATTGCAGCTGCAAGTACATGGGTAGAGCTTGTTTCAAGCGCTGCTGCATACTGCAGTACTTCGTTTTTGGTATGTTTGTTGAAAGCGAGTACTTCCTGAACGACGGGTTGTCCTGTGGTCAGTGTACCGGTTTTGTCGAAGGCCATGGTTTGTACCTCGGCAAGTCGCTCAAGTGCAGAACCGGTTTTGACGATGATGCCGTGCTTCGCTGCACGTCCCATGCCAGAAATAAGGGCAATCGGCGCACCAAGCAGAAGCGGACAAGGAGTTGCTACAACGAGCACTTCAAGGAATCGCTCTGGATCCTTTGTCACGAACCAGGCCGCACCGGCAATAAGGAAGGAGAGAGCGGTAAACGGGATGCTAACGCGGTCAGCAAGACGCACAAATGGAGACTTGCTGGCAGAAGCAGAGCGGACAAGTTTAATGATCTGTTCGTACTGACTGTTGGCGGCTTCGCGGATAGCTTTGCAGGTAACTGCACCTTCGTTATTGATTGATCCGCTGAGTAGTTGATCACCTTCGTGTTTATCAACCGGGAGGCTTTCGCCGGTAAGGCTGGATTCGTCAAAACTGGAGCTACCTTCAGTAATGACACAGTCAACCGGTACAACCTCACCGGGCAGGATGACAATCTTGTCCCCAACTTTTACGTCACGGGCAGGAATATCCACAGTCTTGCCGCCCTTGAGCAAGTGAGCCAACTTCGGCTTTTTCTTGAGTAACGTACTAAGGGCGCCTTTGGCTCGAGCCTCAGCGTAGTCCTCTAGCGCTGCGCCACCCGTTAACATGAGCGCCACAATGATTGCTGCCCAGTATTCATGTAGAACGACAGCAGTCACGATAGCCGTGATGGCGAGAATATCAATCCCGTATTCACCGCTGCGAAGGGTATGAATCATATCTCTCAGAAGCGGAAAGACTGCGACAAGTGCACCGACTGCCAGTACGACATGAGCTGCCAGGTCACGACCAGTTAAATCAAGGATCAAACCTATGATCATAGTAATAAGTACAAAGCCGAGTAGGCGGTAGTGTTTGAAGAAATGCCTAACTTTTTTAAGCACGTGTTTTACCTCTTTTAATTACGTTGTCTAAAGTATAAAACAATTGTTGTGTTCTTGCATACTGTTCTCCAGAGGTAATTATCTGCAAAAAAACTATCATAACAGGGGAAATCTGGTATAATTGCCTGGTCTTTAGTAATAAGGCCGTGGTCGGGCGGGATTCGTATATCGGCTAATATGTCAGTTTTCCAAACTGAAGAGACCAGTTCGACTCTGGTATCCCGCACCACAGTTGATCAAAATGACATGTAGCGTATAGTTACAGTTAACAATCAAATGTGCCCTGGTAGCTCAGCTGGATAGAGCAGAGGACTTCTAAGCCTAAGGTCGCTGGTTCGAGTCCAGCCCGGGGCACCAGACAAATACATTATGGCGGGCTTAGCTCAGTTGGTTAGAGCGCCGGGTTGTGGTTCCGGAGGTCGTGGGTTCGATCCCCATAGCTCGCCCCAAATAAAATACCTCACTGCAAAGTGGGGTATTTTATTTGGGTTTTTCTTACTTACTCTTAAGCGCAGCTTTAACTCAAGTGAAAAATAAGGGCTCTTTAGGTCTGGGATCCCCCACCGCTTACTTCAACATGTTAAAATATAACCACATGAATGACATCAAACTCATCATCTTTGATATCAATGGAACGCTGGTCGGTGATGATACCTGGCCGAAATTCCATGGTGCGCTTGGCATGACGGAGGAAGAAGACCAGCTTCTCTGGCAGCTTAATAATGAAGGCGTTATGCCGAACCGTATATGGATGGAAGTCGTTAATGGCATTTACCAGAAGCGCGGGAAAGCCACAAAGGAGACCATTAATAAGACTTTGTTGGAATATACGTATGAACCGGGAGCAAAAGAAGTTGTAGAGGAACTACGGCAGCGATACGAACTGGCATTAATCTCTGGTGCCCCTGATGCTATGGTTGAACAGGTTGCCAAAGAGCTCAATATTGATCTGTTTGGTAGCAATGCGCTTTTACTCTACAACGATGATGACACCTTGCGTGAAATGATCGTGTTGAATGAAGAGCCGGAAGGCAAGCTGATTTACTTGCAGGCATTTTGCAGAAGACTGGGCATCAGTCCTGACCAGGTGGTGTGTGTTGGTGATGGGGCCAATGATGTTGAACTATTTAGAGCCACGAAGCATGGCATTACGTTTAAGGGCTCAACAATAGAGAATGAAGCCTGGAAGGTTGTTGATTCTCTGCATGATCTCTCGGCGCTACTGTAGAGGCCGCAACTATCTTTAAGCAGTTTTGCTGATTGGCTTTGTCTGAGCGGCAAGGCCGATTGCAAGCGCAACAATAGCTAGATTCTTTATGATGTACTGACCTTCTAATGTCGGGACCAGGAAACCTTGCCAGGTGTGCTCAGGTACCAGAATGAGCGGAGCGCTCACCACCGCCATATGGGCAAAAAGCAGTGGAATGACAATTCGGGTTGTTTTGGGGAATAGGAACAAGATGCCGATCAAGCACTCCAGTAGTGATAGTCCTTTAAATAGAACATCAAAATACTGCATACCTACTGTTTTGGCAGTCAGGGCTTCTGCCAGGGGACTCGCAGGGCTTAAGTCGAGTAACTTGAGTGCTCCGAACCAGAAGAACACGATAAAGAGGGCTATCCGTGCGGCAGGTACAAACGTCCGCCTGAAGAATGCTATAGCCTTTTCGTCGATATGTTCTATTTTTGCCCGCATTACCTACATACTAACAAAACATTACCGTTTAATTTACACCTTAGTAAGGAAGTTATCCACAACTCCGTTGTGCAAATTGCACAAAAACAACCATAAGCGTATAATTTTATTACACATTAACAAGGAGAGGTTCTATGAATGTCAGGTATATAACCGAGTCGCTATTGAGTCTATTTACGGCCGTAGTGGAAGGTATCTTGGCTCTACGGTTCTTGCTAAAACTTTTTGGAGCCAGCGAAGGAGCTGGATTCGTTAAGTGGGTATACGAGATGAGTAATCCGTTGCTCGAACCATTTCGTGGAATATTTCCGGCAGGCGTGTTTGAAAACAAGTTTGTCCTGGAGTTCTCAACATTATTCGCCATGGTGATGTACGCAGTTGTTGCACTTGTGCTCGTATGGGTTATCAGTCTTGTAGCTGTGCCAGTAGTCGCAAAGCGACGCTAAGTCTTTGCTGACATTTACACTCAAATAGTGCATGCTGGTAGTAGATGAAAGCAGCCTGGACTAAGAAAATAACATTAGTAAGATTCAATAATACGCTCAGTGTGATCATCGTCATGCTGAGCGTATATATTTTTGTCTGGCCTTTTATGCCGCGGCTTACCTTCTGGTGGCATATGTATACCGATAAAACGAACGGCTATACATACCAGAATCGAATTGAATCGACTAATACGACCAAGCCGATCCCTCAGGATAACCGCTTGGTGATTCCGGGATTACATATGGATGAAGCTATCCATGACGGTCCCACTGTAGCGACGCTCAGTCAAGGCGCCTGGCGTCGTCCACAGACCTCCACGCCGGATAAGGGTGGCAATACAGTAATTGCGGGGCACCGCTTCACCTACCGCGAATCGGCGGTGTTTTATAACCTCGACAAGGTGCAAAAGAATGATCCTATTATCGTCTACTGGGAAGGCAAGGAGTACGACTATATAGTAGATGAGGTTGCGGTGGTCCGACCCACTGCAGTTGAGATTGAATCTCCCACGCCAGACTCACGTTTGACTATTTATACCTGTACACCACTCTGGACGGCAAAAGATCGGTTAGTTGTGAAAGCGAGACTTATACAATGAAAGAAAAGCACCGGACTATTATCCTTCTGATACTACTGGCAATTGCAGTTGGTTATATCATTTGGATGCAAAACTCGTACAGCAGTAACTTTACCGATACCCTCTAAAGTACATATGTAAAACCCTCCTGAGCTCAGGAGGGTTTTTGAGACAAACTCTAGAGTTCGTGCATTACGGTGATGCTAGCACCGAGGCTGTTCAGTCGTTCAGCGAGGTCTTCGTATCCACGGTTAATGGAGTAGACATTGCGAAGGATTGAAGTGCCATTAGCGGCTAACATTCCGATAAGCAATAGGACTGCCGGGCGAAGTGCCGGCGGACAGACGACATCAGCTGCACTGAACTTAGTCGGCCCGTCGATATAGGCACGATGCGGATCTGCGAGCGTGACGTTTGCTCCAAGCTTGCGCATTTCGGTGTAGTAGAGCGCACGCTCTTCGTATACCCAGTCGTGGATAAGGGTACGACCCTTGGCGACTGCGGCAACGGGCACAAAGTATGGCAGATTATCGATGTTAAGCCCTGGGAATGGACGGGCATAGATCTTTTCATCGAGCGCAACAAGCGTACCATTGTGCTTATGGATGGTAATGTCAGCAAGATCAGTTTGGCCGTTGTTGGCTTTGTACTTTTCAGATACGTTGAACGAAAGGCCCATCTTTTTGAGTTTGAGCAGCTCAAGCTCCAAGAACTCGATTGGTGAACGGGTGATTGTAATTTCGGAGTTCGTAGCAACGGCTGCGGCTACAAAGGTCATTGACTCAATTGGGTCTTCACTTGGGTAATAGGTGACATTCTTGCGAATTTCCGGTACTCCACGAATCTTCAGGGTGCTGGTGCCGATGCCTTCAATGCGTACGCCAAGTTTTCGCAGGAAGAAACAGAGGTCTTGCACCATGTAGTTGGCGCTTGCCATCTTGATGGTAACTTCACCATCGTAACGAGCAGCGGCCATAAGGACGTTCTCAGTCGTTGTATCGCCTGATTCGTACAAGACGATTTCTTTTGGCTTCTTGTGGTTGACAGTTACCTGGTAGTGTCCGGATTTGGCAACAATATCGACGCCAAATTCTTCAAGCGCATACAAGTGAGGCTGTACGGTACGGGTACCGAGCTTACAGCCGCCGGCGTACGGGATCTTGAATTCCTTGAACATGTACATAAGCGGACCAAGCATCATGATGACGCTGCGAGTCTTGCGGGCGGCATTCTTGTCCATCTTTGTGAGGTTGAGTTCGGCTGGCGGCTTGATCTCAAGGTCATTGCCAGGTAGCCATTTAACACCCACGCCAATACTGACAAGTACTTCGATAATACGATTTACTTCTTCGATACGGGGCATGTGCTTGAAACGAGTCGTACCTGTATTGAGTAGGGCTGCGAACAGCAAACAAACAGCAGCATTCTTAGAAACCTTAGTCTGGATACTGCCGTGAAGTTCGTTGCCGCCTTCAATACGCAGGTTTACCGCGCCGCCGCTGATGCTAATAAGTGGTTTCTTTAGCACGTCGCTGATGCGCCCGAGCGTCTCAAGACTTAAGTTCTGTTTGCCGTGCTCGATACGGTTTACTGCCGACTGGCTGGTACCGAGTTTACGCGCAAATTCTGCTTGCGTCATATTACGCTCTTGTCTTATTTGATAAATTAACTGTCCAATTTTTTCATTTGTTGTCAACATAACGCTCTAATTATACCCCCCAAGGTATACATTTCAATACTATTTTGGAGGTTCGTAATAGGTGTTAGAATTACACTCATGGTGTAATCACGACTCTTTCCCGGCGATGTAACAGCAACCTAAAGAGATGTTGAGTGGAGTATATGGTATGGATAATTCAATAATTGCGAAATTGATTAAAGCCGAAGAAAAACGGCAGCGTGAAGGACTAGAGCTTATTCCCAGCGAAAACTATGTAAGTCGGGACGTTCTTGATGCGCTTGGGAGCGTGTTTACAAACAAATATTCAGAAGGCTATCCCGGTAAGCGCTACTACGGTGGCCAGGAAAATACCGACCAGATTGAACAGATTGCTATAGACAGGGCTAAGCAGCTCTTTAAGGCCGATCATGCCAATGTGCAGCCGCACTCGGGTGCACAGGCAAATGAAGCGGTGTATCACGCTTGGCTTGAACCCGGAGATACCGTGCTGGCGATGGATCTTTCTCATGGTGGCCACTTAACGCATGGGCACCCGGTCACGGTGCTAGCGAAGCAATATAACTTCATTCGCTACGGCATGAAGGATATTGATACAGGCGAAATTGACTATGATCAGCTCCGTGAGCTTGCCCTGAAGCACAAACCGAAAATTATTTTAGCTGGCTTTAGCGCTTACCCAAGGGAATTAGACTATGAGAAGTTCGCAGCAATTGGTAACGAAGTAGGCGCGATGCTCATGGCTGATATGGCGCATATCGCCGGGCTTATCGCCGGTGGTGCTGCTAAGAATCCGTTTGATTATGGCTTCCACGTTATTACGACGACGACACATAAGACCCTTCGCGGTCCTCGTGGTGGTATGATTCTGAGCCGAGGTACGGTCAGCAACCCGCTCGTTAAGGTAGAAAAGACGCTCGATAACCTGCCAACACTGATTGACCGGACGGTATTTCCCGGTGTACAGGGTGGTCCACACATGCATGTGATTGCTGCTAAGGCTGTATCATTTGGTGAAGCACTGCAGCCTGAATTTAAGGATTACGCCCATCAGATTATCAAGAATGCCAAGACTTTAAGTGAAGCTATGCTCAATCAAGGTTTCAACCTAGTGACGGGCGGAACTGATAATCACTTGATGCTAGCTAACGTCTACAAATCATTCAATATTGACGGCAAAGTCGCCGAAGAAGCATTGGATAAAATCGGCTTAACGCTTAATAAGAACTCTGTTGCCGACGATCCGCTGCCACCATTCAAACCAAGTGGTATCCGTCTTGGTACGCCGGCGATCACCACACGTGGCATGAAAGAAGAAGACATGGAGCGTATCGCAGTGTGGATGCGGCTAGCAATCGACAGTTATGCTGACGAAAATAAGCTAGGCGCTCTACGAGAAGAAGTCAAAGCCTTCGCTCTTCAATTTCCACTCCCAAGCGATAAATAGGCAGGACTCACCCTAAACCCCATTTTCGTACGCAAACTGAAGTAAGAGGTCTTAGGAAGGCTCTATTAAATTAGTTCGGGTTCTTGTTCGAGCGTAACGCCAAACTTTGTGTGAACTGTGTCAACAATTTTTTGCTTAAATTTCAGCAGATCAGCGGTGGTAGTTGCCTTTTCGTTGACGAGTACGAGCGGCTGGGCAGGCCAGGTAGCCATGCCGGTTTCTGCGTCATGGTAATCTTTGAAGCCAGCTTGATCAAGTAGCCAGGCGGCCGATACCTTGACGCGGCCGTCATCGAGCGGCCAGTACACAACGGTAGGGTGGTCAGTTAAGATTGGTGTCAACTGATCCTCGCGAATGATAGGGTTGTAGAAGAACGAACCATTGTTGGCCACAATAGCCGGATCAGGAAGTTTACTGGAACGAATTGCGATCACGGTATCACGAACAGCCTGGGAGCCGTAGGTTGTTATCTGATGTTCGGCAAAATATTTGCGCAGCGCCTCATAGAACGGTGGTTGTGGTGAGCCCTTAAATAAATGAATTGTAATCGCAGTGATGAGGAAACGGCCTTTGTCTGTCGTTCTGAATCGACTGGTACGATATGCAAAAGCACAGTCAGAAACAGGAATATTAACCAGTTTCTTTTCAGCGCAGTCATATGCCTCAACGGTGGTTAGGACATCTTTTATTTCGCGGCCATAGGCACCGACATTTTGGATCGGTGTAGCGCCGGCGGTACCAGGAATGAGTGATAACGGCTCAATGCCGGTGTATCCCATCTCGACGGTGCGCGCAACGACTTGATCCCAGTTTTCTCCGGCACCAATAGTGACGTAGAGGTTTTCTTCGTCCTCGGCGTATGTTTCAAATCCAGTAATTTTATTAACGATTACTAGGCCAGGGAAGCCATCATCATTCCAGATAATATTGCTGCCACCCCCAATCATGATAATGGGGAGACCACGCTCTTCGGCCCATGCAACGGCTTCGGCGACTTCGCTTCGGTTATTGATTTCGGTCAGATAGGAAGCAGTGCCTCCCAGACGCATTGTTGAATAGGAGGAGAGGGGAACATTTTCGAGGATAAACATTACTACATATTATACTCTGTTTGTCTTGCGGTCGAGGTCTTAAACGCGTAACATGGGAGGAATGAGTGAACAAGAAAAGCGGGAACTGCCATATAAATCCCTTGGCAATCAGTTAAAGCGCATGCGCCAAAAACTCCAGGAGACCCTCATCGAAGTATCTGGAGCTGTTGAAATTGATGTAGATGCACTGTCAAATTATGAAAGAGGTTCGAGCCGACCGAGCGAAGATATCCTCTTGCTGCTTATTAGCCATTTTGCCATAAAAGAAGAAGAAGCAACCAAGCTGTGGGAAATGGCTGGCTATGGTCAATTATCATCGCTTTCAAGCCATGCAACCAATGATGAAGACCTAAAATCCAATGTGATGGTAATGCCAATGGACGCACGAATTGTATATACCGATATGGTGCACGTCATGGTCAATAACTACGGCGTTGTCATGAACTTTATGCAGGGCGCTGGCCCTAACAATCAACCTTTGGCCGTTGCACGAATCGGCATGAGCAAGGAACACGCGAAGAGTGTGTTAGAGGTCTTACAGAAGACGCTAGCTGTGGAGCAGCCAAAAATGCTGCCTGCTCCTCCCGAAAACAAAAAAGACAAATAGATCTCAATCTGTTACAATACTCCCGCCCCTCCAATGGGAGAGGAGGAATCGACTGTCAGGTTCCAACGCGCACCCGTAGCTCAGCGGATTAGAGCATCTGTCTTCGGAACAGAGGGTCGGCGGTTCGAATCCGTCCGGGTGTACCAAATCAAAGGCCCTAGCGTAAGCTAGGGTTTTTGATTTGGTCTATTCAGACAGCCCCGAACAAACCGGCAGCTCGTTGCTATAATTGGTACATAATCAAGGAGTTATATGAAAAGGTTAATTAATCCAATCACAGTAACGATTCTACTTGTCGCTATTGCCCTTACACAAAGTGTACTCATTGGTATAAGTTTCAATAAGATCCATAAATTAGAGAGTGCAAAGTCGGCCGCTCAGAACCAAGAACAACAAGATAAATCAGCTGTATCAATGGCAGCACTGAATGCAGCTAGCTTTAATCAACCAGCGGTTTCGGTTAGTGATAATAAAGTGTACTTTCCAGATATCCATTTAGCTTTACCCCTGAATAATGACACTGTTTCATTTTTGTACACTGGCCGCCAAGTGGGTAATCCTAATAAGCAAACTATTACAACATATGACGTTACTACAAGAGGTCTTGCTTCGCTTTCACCTGTAGGATTTCAGCAACGATTAGCCTGCGATCCCGTACGTTTAGCTTTTGAAGACAAAGCCAATCCATTTAGTCCTCATGAAAAAAATAACTCATCAGTTAAACTTGCTGATGGAAGAACCCTACAAATATATGCATATAGTGATTCGACATGTAACGCCCAATGGCAAGCAGCTAACGTAGACCCTATCTTGATAAAAAGTACTTTTGAGCAAGCTACTTCGTATTAGTATTAAATGGGCTCATATTTAACGGAGTAAATCTGGTTCTAACTTTGTTAACTAGCCGAGGCTAAGACTTATTGAACCATTCGGCGAACTCAATCCAGATCTGGGCTGATACTCGGGTTGATTTGTCCTTTGCTTGATCGTACGCCTCAGCGATGCTCAAGCCATTGTCACCGGGCATAGTGGTAACAGTGTGACTTGCATGTGTCGATGTGCCTCTGATTTCTTTTAAGAGTTCTCCTTCGATGCTGCGTGTAAACACCTTTGCTTGGGTTCCATCGTGGTAGACAAGGCACTGTGTGAGTACCGCTCTTCGGTCTTCGAGTGGTAGGGTTAACCTCAGAAAATCTTCTGGAGTAAACCATTCGTTGATTGAATGCATATACACGCCGGGGAAACCATTGAGCCCCAGGAAAGCCCATGAATCGTCAGTGATGACAACTGGCTTCTGTATGGCCTCAAACGCTTTCGTGGCCTTATCAATTGCAACTTTCTCCGGGCTTTCTTCCTGAATTTCTACGATATCAATGTTCATTTGCAGTAACTCAATACCGTATTGGTCACAGACGTGCTTTGCCGTCAAAAATTTTTCTGCATTTCCTGTTGAGAATAGTAGTTGCTTCATTAAATCCGATTGTAGCATGATAGAAGAAGGTTGAGCCTACGCTGCATCGGCAACTTCCATTATGGCTCTCGCTTCTCGGGCTATCGCTTCTCGGGCTTTGTCTGCGAAGTTTACATACATGCCGTCTGCGCCAAGGCTTTTGACGCGAGCAACTCTGTCAACATCATCGTGGAAAAAGCTATAGACGTAGATCTCAAGCCCTCGAGCGTGAGCATCATCAACATACTCTTTGCTGAGCAGCTCATCGTCAACGATTGCGATATCTGCTCCTGCACGTTCTGCGAATGCTGCATAATCCACAGGCACACCACTGATAAGCGCACCGGTTTTGACTGAAGGCATGAGCTTCTTGAATTCGGCAATTTCTATCTGGTTAAAGGATGACACTAAAAACATCTCTGGCTTCCATCCACGATCTTGTATGAATTCGGTGACAAGCTCTGCTGTCGGCTTGGCTGAACCGGCGTTCTTGAGCTCAATAGTTACGGGTACTCGCTTGTCGATGAACTCTAGTGCTTCCTCGAGCGTGAGAACCTTTTGATCGTGTTCAAGCACCAATGCACGCAGTTCTGCGAATGTCTTGTCCCTTACGTAGCCTTTACTGTTGGATATGCGGTCAATTTTATCGTCATGCATGAGTATGAGCTCGCCAGTAGGTAA
>JAQGGX010000009.1 GCA_028289075.1 Candidatus Saccharimonadota bacterium
GGGATACAAGCTCTCGCACGACCATACCCGTGCCCAGTACTACAGCAACAAACACTACAAATCCACCGATAAACGGAATATTCGACACGATAAGCAATATCAAAGCACCAAGTAGCATCACGAGTATCGGATTACGTTGCGCTTTCCATACTAAGCGCCCGAGGTAATAGCTAGAGAACGGAATACTGAGCATCAAGACTACGATCCAGAGCAGGAACAGCAGTATAGCCAATGGTAATCCAATGAAGGTCAGAAGCAGCATTACGCCCACAATAGGAGTAACCAGTATCGTCAGAAAGCCAAACAAAAGTGTTTTCCAGGGAGTTTTGAGGTTATTGGCTGCCGCTCTTTCGAACATACTTGGCAGCAATATGACGAGCACAAGTGACAATAACAGCATAGAAAGAAGCCAGTACACAGCACTGAGCAGCCAGGCTCCAAAGTGACTTCCTTGATGCTCTGGTGCAGATTCACTTCGGTGCACATTACCCGCCACAGTTGCGCCCGGGGCTCTATCTATTTCATTAATGCTTTTGTAATCGACGTTGCCGCCCACTTTGGCGCCGTCCCTAAGATGCAAATACTCTACGCTTGTTTTAATGTTTCGGCCAACCGGAGTATTTATGGTAATCTCCGAACCACCTATGGTCAGGTCGCGGCCTACAGGACCATTTATGGTTGCATCCTGCACACCTCCCATGACATCACCGCCGATACTACCTTTGGCATCGACAGTAAGTGTTTGTGCGGCCACTGTTACATTGCGTTGCACAGTAGAACTAATTACCACCGTTTGTGCGGCCACGCGTACGTCACCTTCTACCGTACCGGTAATTGTGACCGTTTGTGCTGCGCAAATAACATCTCCACGTACTGTTCCGCTAATCGTGACATTTTGGCCGGCACAGAACAAATCTCCATTGACAGCACCACCTATATCAATAGTGCGTCCCGACACATAAGCAGAGCTATCTATTGTTTCCTGCACACCAATGCTCGCGCGATCACCAGTTCTAAACTCCTGGGCATGCCCCACAGTGGCCCAACCAAATAACGTAAAGGCTAGCCCCACAAGAGTGGCAAGCAGAATCTTCTTGTACATAAGCATTCCCTCTTTAACTGTTCTCATTGTACTCCCACCTTGCAACACTTGCGGAGCATTCACTCTTTCTAAGTAGAATTCTTACTGCAAGGAAATGTCATGTCATCATACAGTTACCGTATGTACAACATCGCAATGGTACAAGGAGCCTACTATCTCATCACCGGCCTATGGCCTTTGTTTCATATAGAGAGCTTCGAGAAAGTCACCGGTCCAAAAGTTGATATATGGCTTGTTAAAACTGTAGGTTTACTCACCGCAACTATTGGACTTTTTCTGATCCTGACAGCTAATGACCAACGTACAAATATCCTTGGAGTTCTCTCCGCAGCAAGCTTTGCAGGCGTCGATCTTTTCTACGGATTAAGGGGAAGGATCTCTAGGGTTTACGTAGTTGACGGCATAATTGAAGTTTTCTTTGCACTGATCTGGTTGTGGCTGTGAGGGATAATTTTAGGTGGCTTTATTTCTGCGCTGATCTTTGTCAGGATCATACGCTTCGACCGCATCATTTTGATTTGGCTCAGCTGCTTCGGCCGCACCAGAGAGACCTTCGTCATATTCTTCTTCTATATGTACATTCGTGTCCGTGATTGGATGCGTATCATCAAGTGCGTGTTTGTCGTCATCTGGAATATCATCCGGCTCACTAATCGGATTATCATTTTGTGGCAATGGGGTAGCAAATCTGTCATCACCTGGGCCGTTGTAATCTGCCATGGTACCTCCTTTTTTATGTAGTTCTTATTGTGCCGGGTTTGGCAGATTCTAACAGTTACATATCTCACAGCACCCAGTACTGCGACAAAGACGACTCAATCAACGAGCGTAATTAATGCTTTCGATTCATGGTCCGTATGCTGTACGAGCAAGCAATTCTGCGCCTACAGCACTTCCATTCATAACCCCATTGTACGCCCCTGATCTATGGATTATTTAAGTTGTATTTTGTTTTATGTGCATTACGGTATTAAATAAAGTTAACAAACTGAACTTAAGGATTGGTATGGCCACAGATAAACAATTACAAGCGCTAAGGGATCGACTGAAAGGCTACAAGAAGAGATACTTGCGCAAAGAGTTCTCCGTGCTGGACGAATCAGCCACAAGGATAATGACTAATAATTTCCTTACTGAACTGCTAGGTTATCAGGAACTTGTAGAGATAAAGACCGAGTATCGGATTAAGTCTGAATACGCGGATTACGTAATACAACTCAAACGAAAAAAACATTTCGTAGTTGAAGTGAAATCAATTGATCTAGATCTGAATGAAAAGCACTTACGCCAAAGTCTGAGCTATGCATCGAATGAAGGCATTGATTGGATACTGCTACTAAACGGTCGCGAGATTCAGTTATACCGAGTAAACTTCGGGAAACCAGTAACCACGACGCTGATCTACAAACTAGATTTAATGGACAAAGACGGCTTCAAGAAAGCTCCGGAACTCCTGTGGTACCTCACCAAAAATGCTGTAGAAAAAGGAGAGCTAGAAACTTTCTGGAAAAGGACGAATGCCCTTAACCCAGTCAATTTAGCAAAGCTTTTGTATTCAGAAGAAATCGTAAAGCGACTGCGCAACGACCTTAAGGAACAGACGGGTATCTACTTCCAAATCGAGGATGTGGCTGAATCATTGCGACAAATTATTGTAGAGAAAGTAGAGTTCCCTAAACCGCGCCTCAGGATAAGAAAGAAAACCCCTCAAAAAGCCGAACCCGTAATCGAGAAAATCATCGTAACCTGAGTAATATGGTAGTTGCTCATGCACTGTCTGGCACTTCGAATACCAATAAAGGCTCTCCTACCTTTACATCATCACTTGGGACAAAAGTAACTGGCGTATCGTACTGAACTGTTAAATAACGGCTAGATACATGGCCATTTCTGAATACGCCGAAAAGTGCACGACTTATGTCCGCAGCTGCTTCTTGCGGAGCGGAATAACGACGATGAAAGGTATCGTATGGTGTCAATCGCAGTGTTTCACCTGATACTATGCTCGATAGCAGTCCTGCAATACGCTCAGCCCGTTCTTCGCGCATGTTTTTCGTAGAGCCACAGGATATTATGTGGCTTCTGCGTATTACGTGGTTATGTGGTCTTATCGGCAAAGACTACAAGTCGCTGCAAGTACTGGCGTTGTTTAGCATCCCAATCGCCTTCGCAGGTTATGAGATTGAGGTGCGTGCCACCGGTACTAGTAAAGACTTCGTTATGTTGCTGCGACCCATCATATATCTTTATCTCTCGCACCATGAAGGATGTTGTCTGGCCTTTGGCATCCACAACTAGCAAAGTGTTTCCCGCTTTGAGCTCGCCCAAACGCTTAAAAACAGCCGGTTTTCCCTTTGGCCCTACTACGTGCCCCGCCATGACCGAGGTACCCACATCTCCCGGTATAGCCCCGTACTTATACCAACCCACCGATACTAGACCGATAGGGGCTGCCATGTTGCCCTGAGGCGTATTTCCCACATACTCTACAGCCGTGTCAACGCCGATCGCGGGAATCTTGAGCTGCACTGGTAACCCAGGGTAGATAACCTTAGGAACCGGTTTTACAGGCGTATCGGCTTTATGGTCTGTCACGAGCACGAGCGGCGGAGGGGAGGACTTGTGGCTACCTAGAACGTAGTAAGCTATGGCCGCCAGGAGGACTAACGCCACTACTCCCAGCGCTGCTATACGTACTTTTGCTTTACGGCTCATAGGCTAAGACAATGGGAACTATTTAGGCAGTTCCAGAATGCCTTTTTCGGATGAAATAAGCTGTGGCAGTAACAATAAGAGCGAGAGCTCCCATAGCAATCATCGGCATACTCTGCTTGTCTGCACCCAACCCAGTATTCGGTAAACCTGGCGTAGTTGCTGTAGTAGGGGTACTACTCGCGCATGTTGGACCTGAGATTGTATTGTGGTCCAGAGTAACTGCCGCCTGTGACAGTAAACGACCATTCAGCGTAGCACCAGTCTGCATAGCTATGCTTGTGCCAGAAAGGATGTTGCCTACGAGTGTGCTGTTCGCGCCTAGGATGGAGCCGGCAGAGACAAGTCGGAACCAAACATTACATGGATCGCCGCCGGTGACAGATGAACCTGCGGATGTCGTCAGTGTCGCTGCAGATTTGAATATCCAGACGCCTGAGCCGCTCAAAGTCAGGTTGCCAGTCAAAAGAAAGGCGTCGGCACAGTATACGCCAGGGCCGAGAGGAGACACCGTCGTGAGGTCTTTTGCCCCCGTACCCGACCAGTCGGTAGTACAAGGCTGGTCAATACCTGTAGCCCCGCCCGTGCTCCAAACCTTCATCATGTCGTTGATGGCAGTCGTCAGTAATCCAGGGTTAACGGTGGCGTTCGCCGCTGGAGGAGCATTACCATCTGTCGAATAGATAGTTCCGCCCACTTCCGCGTCAGTCAGCCCGATAAAAGAGCCCGAAGCAGGGCTAAGACCTACGTCGCGGCTTACGCTAGACGGTGGTACGTTAGTGATATCTGTCTCGGCCAAGACAGAGAAACTGCCGGCAGTACCAAGACTTGGCGAGGTCGCAGCATAGGCAGCTGGCGATGATATAAGTACTGATAATAAAAGGGCCGGTAAGCCAATTTTTAGATAACGCTTCATGTGTTTGCTCCAAATCTTAATTTTGCTGCGATTTTACGAAAAATTTGCTTCCGTTGGTAGGTATTCTCGATGACATTAGATTGCTGGGTTGCGTTGAGGGGGATAACATCAGCTATTGCTTCTGCTGGCTCTCTCCTATTTGTAAGGTATTGCTTGAACTGCACTTTAGAGGCTAGCTTGCGCGGACTTATGTATATGTCCCTTATAATTTTATTGTATGAAGTCATAATACCTTTCAGTTTGAGCCTAATGTTGTTTAGGTATTTGACAATCAAGGGTTCACAATCATTTTTATAATTGTATTTGGTTCTGTCAGATTATCTAAACATAAGTATAATCTAACGTTGATTACACCACAACTTACAGATATTCAAAATAAATCGCCTAGGCATGGCCGTAACCTGTAAATTCACTATTGCAAGGGATACGTCTTCTCGACATATCGAAGGAGTTCGTTCATATCCTGCCGGGTTTCAAAGTGTCCAGCGCCTGGTATCTTGAGCTTATCCGGGCCGAGGTGCACCGCAATATAGGCAAACTCTGACTGCGGAATGTACGGATCGTCATCGCCATACACGAGTGCGATCTTTTTCTGATTTGATTTGATAGCTTTCCAGTTCCAAGGGTCGTCGAAGTAACCGCTTTGCTTTTCAGTATCATCGCCAAGGTCGGTATAACTGGGAGAGACTAGGATTGAGCCGAGCAGCTTATGCGACTCAGCATAACGCATCGCAGCGACCGCCCCTGAAGACCAGCCGATCAGCACATCACCAGCTCCAACTTTGACCTCATGTTCCAGATGCGGCAACCAAATGTCCTTCCGGGCAAGCTCAGGGTCGGGCATAGTTTTGAAATGCGTCGCGTATCCCATGGTGTCGAGTTTTTTCTTAAGCCACACCGCCCATGGCACTTCCCATGTCGTCGATCCATTTCCATGCACAAACACAAACCGTGGCTTCATCGCCTCAGTATAGCAAAAGAAAAGCCCTAGCTTTCGCTAAGGCATTTTTCTTGGTGGAGCTAGTCGAAAATAGTTTACACCCTATTACTGGGGAATTGAAACGTTGGCAGTCTATTATCGGTGAACACTATATAGACTATAAGCTAGATGAACAGCGTAACAAGTTAGTATATAAACCCGAAGGTTATACCACTATATATGGTAAGCGGCAATAAGCATGAGCAATTTTATTGCTAACTACTTCGATGTAGAGTAAAGCTATGAATATAGACCAAAACACAATAGTTGGTATCTTGGCGGCTGCATTTGCGTATGGACTTTATGTGAAGAAAAAGCGTGACGACAAGACTGACGCAGCAAAAATTATAGATGTTGAGTTATCTGGTGCTGAAGATGAATTAAAGACATTGAAGCAAAGCCTGGCGGACAATAATAGTTCTGACTTAGGCAGTAAAATGATTCTCAGTACAAATAGTTGGAGCAAGTACAAACATTTATTTATCAAGGACTTCACCGACAAGCAATGGCGTTCTATTGGTGAATTCTATGAAAACTGCGAAACAATAAATGAAGCCATCACATTCAACAATGAAGGTTTTGGGAAAAATGCCGAAGCTATTAGAGCAGCTCGATACCAAGCTGCTGGAAAATTTGTAAGTGACGCAATACTCGAAGTTCAAAACGGGTCGTTTTCCATCACTCAATCCGATGGAACCGTTGTAGTTGACCCTGAATCAGAAAAGAAAGTAAAAGAGTATATAGAACTCAGACAAAGTGCATTTAACGAACTGCTCCAAGAGGCATTAAATAAAACAGGAACGCACTATCTGCCACTCAAGCCACTTAATGATGTTGAAAAACTGCTGAAATACATGGACTGTCGGATACTTGACGGGGATGTCGGTATTCGACTTAGAAAAATTGCAAATCGTAAGATTTAGTGTCGCACAATGATGAGTACGTGCCACATTAACAGAGGTAACGTCGATTTTTTAGCGACAAAGATGTCTGTCAAGTGATTGTTATTTTTAACTCACCCCTGTTAAAAAGCATATTATACAATATCGATTTGTAGTGCTTCGACTTAGTCTTCAATGTACTTGTAGAAGTCTTTTATAGGAGTGGCGACTTCGTCTTCATAAGCTTGACCTTTTTGAGGTTGCCATTCTCCGTCTCTAGTACACAACGTGGCTGGGATATGGACCACCTTGTCTTCGACACTAAAGAAGTAATGATGTACCCCGCAATTCATAGCGCCCTTTCCTATAACCTCGTAAATTGCCCGTCCCTTTGTCTCTTTATAAATAGGCTCGATTGCTTCCAAACCGCCTAAGGCAACGGGCTTAACATAAGAGGCATCGTAATTACTTGGGGGATTTGTATCCTTTGCACTCGCCAAGGTGTCAGAGTCTTCATTCCATTTGTACCAAATATAATCAACATATCCTTTGAGTAATTGTGTAAGGAAGTCCTTTTTTGAGCTGACACTTACACGTCCTACAAATGAATTGGTGTCGTATGTATCTTGACTAACGTCGATTTTTTCTACAAGGTTTCCCCATGCTTTAGGATATGCAAACTTGGTGGATTTGTCCTTACTTGTAAACCACTGCCAATCAGATGGAATAGTAATTTCTTCCTGCTTATTTGATGCAGTGACTTGATCCTTCCGCTGAGATACCGATTCGGCTACAGGCTTATTGTTTTGCCTGTCATAGACAAGCCAGCCAACGACTCCTAGCAGCCCGACAACTACTATCACAACTAGTACTTCTACGACACTAAAACCTTTTTGATTAGCTTTCATTTGTTTTCCTTATGCTTAATATAACACGGCGGCACCTACAATTTCCTCAAGCACTTTGCTAGAACGTACCCTGGACGTTCTCCGTGCGTCAGAGAGGGTAAATAATGTGCGATGTGGTTCATCTTTTTCGATGAATTACTTATATGCAAGCGTTACTAAATTTTTTGCTGAAATATTGTTGTATGCATAACAGCGCAACTGACTTGACAATTCTTATGCTTTTTTGTATAAAAATAACAGAGATCATGTTGGGAACTCTAGGCGCCTTACCTAATAATGGGTAACTCATCATCCTCAACAGAATAATTATCACTTAACTTAACCGCTTTTCAGCTGGCGATTGTGGCAATCCAATGAAAGGGGCAAATATGTCCTCTTTATTCGACATGCCTGTTGAACAGCAGTCTACTAGCAAAATCGTCCGGATTATATCGTATGAGAACAGGAAGAGGGGTGAACAAGTTCTATTTAACGGTGCAATTTATGCGGATAATTCTGCAAATGTTCACTCCCCCACCTTGAGCAGCATTTACAGATTAGGAACCAACAAAAAAGCACTATCCGATGTGGATAATGCTCATTTGGTGGAGCTGGCGGGTACCGCCCCCGCGTCCGCTAGATTATCTTTGTTAGTCGTCTACAGGTTTAGGTCATTTAGTTGGTTCTCGAGATTCCGGCCGGTAAATGACCAAAAAGTCGAAATCTCCAGTCCTAAATCTTAGTACATACTATGGACAGTAGGATGTAAGCATCCAGATGATATGTCACGCATTGTTACTATCTGGGTCGTTCCATGCGTGGCTTACACCGTAGCGTAAGCTGGTGCGTTGAAGCTAGAAGCTAACTTTGCAGTAAGCTCCCTGATAGCCTCAACACGGTCAGATGTTTTTGCATCTATTTGGTTTTGCCTATAACGCTGACAAGCGACCTGCTGATCTAACTGATAAAGTCCAACGTCGAGCTTAAAATTCAGCCCCTCGTCTGTGGTCCGTAAACCACTGTTGTTATTATATCATATATATGGTATAAAATATAGTTGATTTGGAGTCAACATGAGTGAGCTTAGTATTCTTGACGAATATACCAGTGAAACAGTGGACAGATTCAGGCACCTGCTAGAGGAACCTGACGACATATCTCCAGCTGATCTCACTACAAAAGCGATCGTAAGGACCGTAGCAGCAATGCCCGCCCGCCAGAGACGTACCCTTGTCAGAGAAGCTCAAGACGAAGGATTTATTCCTGACGATACAGACTATGGACTGTTGACGCTGCCCGAAGATATAGCGTTCGGTGTGGTAGCAGTCGGAGCTCTTACGCCCCGCGTAATCAGCAATCCCGATGTAGTTGATATGATATGCGCCAACGAAATACCCCTCATGGACTGGGAAGCTTTCTTTAGGTCTGACCAACCGACCTAAGTAGACCAGGCAACACTTCTGCATACCCTCATATATTGCTATTGCAGTACAAAAGTGATATAAAGTATTTCCCCTAACGGAGCATACGAAACCATGGGCGAGACCCCATTAGATCCACTCACGAGAGTAAAAGACACACTTCTTGATATGTTTGTACCACCAGACATCCGTCCTTTGTCTGTCCTAAAAACAGAGGCAGTCAATACGGTAGTCCAAGCCATGTCCCTTGAAGAGCAGCAAACACTTGTGAATATTGCTCGGTTCGATAATCTTTTAGCCGAAGGCGAAGAGTACCGCGTGCTTCACCAGTGGCAGATAGATCGGGACACCGCCCTCGGCATATTGTCTGCAAAGATATTACGTAACAGCATAGATATGGACCCCGATGTGATTGACATCGAATGGGCTAAATATAATGCTAGAGAGGCTGCATAGGAGTCACATGAGCGAAACACTGAACCAGTACACCGAACAAACACGGGAGGCATTTCATGAAATGCTCGTATCGCCCGAACCCTACATTACTCCGCCATCTCCTGCAGTGGCCGTCGAAAGGGTCCTGAACCAGATGTCACTTGCCGATAGACTGACAGTGATTAGAGAGGCACGGGCAAACGGATCTATCACTCCTCCGGATGAATACAATCGGTACGGCAGCAGGCCTCCTATACTCGTTGCGGCAGTAACAAGACAAGCACTTCTTCGTAGTGCATACGTAGATCCAGAGATTGTTGCATGGGACGAATTCCGTATAAATGAGGCCAAGCGGGATTAATCATGGGTGAATTATTAGACCACTACACAGGGCAAACTACCGCAGCTTTATTTGGTATGCGAAGTTCACCGTACGAACAAATCAGAGACCACGCTAGCACAAAACGGGCTGCGCTATGGATAGCCGAACGTCTGGACTTGAATACAAGACAACAGCTGCTGGCAGAGGTGAGCGCAGAAAATGTAGAGATAGATATGGCCCCGTTCCGCGCCGATGACGGGACACCGATTGAGGAAATGAACTTTTTCAAGGCAGTGGCAGCCCTAAAAGGCCTGGCGGACCAGGAACTGCGCGACCAAGTTGCACAAGCTGACGAAGCAATAACCTGTATTGCCTGGGAAGCAGTACGTGCTGACGATTTTAGATATTAGTAGTGCGGTGCTGGCAGTCCGGCGACTGACAGACGGATTTATGTATCAGGCTCAGGGCTTCTAACATATGCTTTTGCTGCCGCTTACTTAAGGAGCCGAGAAGCGGTTCATGAAACTGTTCGAGCAGCGCGGCCGCCTCTTCGGAGAGTCGAATACCCTTTGTCGTTAGTGTTGTGACATGCTCACGACGATTGTTTGGGTTTATAGTCGTTTGGAGTAACCCAGTCCCATGCATAAGTTTGATCTGACGACTGACACTGGCCTCCGTTTGACCCAAAGAATCGGCAATCTTGCGCTGCCGGGCGTTTGGATCCCACTGCAGTGCGGTCATGATCTTTACCTGGGAAAACCCTATCCCGAGGCGCTCCTGTAGCATTTGCTCTGACTGACGAGCAAGGGAAGCGGCAGTATGCTGGACGATATAACCGATGTCATTATGAGTACTCATACCCTCTCCTCTTTGCTCCCAGTGTAGGGGGCAATACTTAACACGTCAAGTATCAAGGGCAGGGGAGTAACAGAGAAAACAGTGTATGTCAGCGCATAAGCATATGAATAATACCTTGACTAATCAAGGATGGCGTGTTAAAGTTAATCTTGAATTGTTTTTATGTGAAATTGGCTATCTCGTTCGATTAATTGTCACCTTCACTAGGACAGTTAATCGCCAATTCACACTTATTTTAGTATTTGGTAGATCTATAGGCCTCTTGGTGAGGGTTGGATCGTAACACCCAGAAAGAAAAGGAAATACATGCCATATTCACAGGCACGCGGCTCACGCCGCACTAATTCACGTCCATCATTTAGCTCAAACCGAGGTGGTGGTGGTGGTGGTGGCTATCGAGGCGGCGGAAGCCGTGGCGGTGGTAACCGTAACCGTGGGAAGTCAATCGACCCACGTATGTTTGTTAAGAAAGCTCGTCCAGTTGAGGAAGTTGTTTACGACACAACCAATCAGTTTGCTGACTTTGGATTCGGTCCGGAACTGTCCAAGAACCTTGAAGGTCTTGGTTACATAACCCCTACTCCGATTCAGGACCAGGCAATTCCTCACGCCATGACCGGCCGTGACGTACTTGGTATCGCTAACACCGGAACTGGTAAGACAGCAGCATTCTTACTGCCACTTATCGAACACGTACTAGCTAACCCAAAGACTGCTACTGTACTGATCATTGCTCCAGTGCGTGAGCTTGCTCAGCAGATCGAAGCGGAACTTGCCGGATTTGTTAAAGGTACCCGTATTGGTTACATGTCAGCTATCGGTGGCACGCCAATCGGCCCACAACTTCGTAAGCTTGATCAGACACCTCACTTCATCATTGGTACTCCAGGGCGAATCACCGACCTCATCGAGCGCCGTGCAATTCCACTTCGCCACATTTCAGCAGTAGTACTGGACGAAGTAGACCGCATGCTCGACATGGGATTTGTCGATGATGTTCGCGCTATTCTGCAGGCAATGCCAGAAGAAAAGCAGTCATTGTTCTTCTCTGCTACCATGTCACCTGAAGTTTCACGACTGATTGATACGTTCATGAACGATCACATCACAATTAGCGTGAAGACCCAGGAAACATCAGACAACGTCGAACAAGACATTGTTCGTGTCGGTTACGGCATGGAAAAGATGGACTTGCTCCACGACTTACTATTGAAGCCTGAGATCGAAAAGGTACTTGTCTTTGGCGAGACCAAGTTCGGTGTTGAGCGTCTTGCAAAAGAACTTAGCACTCGTGGCTTCAAGGCTGACGCTATCCACGGCAACAAAAGCCAGGGTCAGCGCAGCCGTACTATCGAAGGATTCAAGCGTGGCGACTACAGCATCTTGGTTGCAACCGACGTGGCAGCACGTGGGCTCGACATCAAGGGCATCACACACGTCATCAACTATGACCTTCCTCAGACATACGAAGACTACACTCACCGCATCGGCCGTACCGGACGAGCTGGTAAAATGGGCTACTCGCTCACGTTTGTAGGATAATAAGCCTGATATAACTGGTGCCAGTCCTCGAGCGAAAGCTCTTGGGCACGGACATCAGGACTTAAACCGGCAGTTACGAGTAATTCCGTAGCTGCCGGTTTTGTTATGCGAAGGCCGCCTGCCAGTGAGTTGCTGACTTTTTTGCGGCGATTACTGTAGCCGGCTTTTACAATCTGGAAGAACAATTTTTCGTCAACATCAAACAGCGGCGTATCTCTGCGTTTCATGACCAATACTTGCGAATCAACTTTTGGTGGCGGCGTGAACAAACGGGCTGGGACCACCATATCCATACTTACTTCCCAATAATATTGGGCGCTGACGCTTAGTAGCGACATACTACCAGGTGTGGCACTCACCCGCTCTGCGACTTCTTTCTGGACGAGCAAAGTTGCTACAGTGGGGCGATTCTTGGATTCCGAAAGAATACGAATCAAATGGCTGGTTAAATAATACGGAATGTTAGCGACTAATTTATAATCTGGCGGCAACTGCGTCAGGTCAAATTCCAGGATGCTTTCCTCATGGACTTCAAACGCAGCATCCTTAAAATCCCGGCGAAGTTCCGGAATGCGGTCTTGATCGAGCTCTACAGCGATAACCCTTGCACCCCGTTGTAATAGCACTGTTGTCAAGGTACCCGTGCCAGGACCGATTTCAAGCACTGTATCACCTTCTTTAACGTCAGCAGCAGAAGCCATAGCAGACAAAGCCGCACTATCGTGCAGCCAGTGTTGTCCTAAACTCTTTTTGGCATATGGGCTATTCATGTATACAAAATTAATAAGCCATTACAGCTACAATAATCATACAGCAGCTAAGCGTCTGCTGCGGTATTAATCCCTTCTATTTTTAGGGCCTCTGCGATTGGCCAAGTAAACCAATCCGCCAAAGATTGCAGCGGCGACAGCTACAGTACCTACTGCGCCGCCAATTCTCCAGGTGCGTACAGTTTCATCTCGAGCTGCTTTTACTTCTTCCAAATGTGCTCTTGCCGCAGCCTCAATAACAACGCGTGATGCAACTGGCTGAAATGTTCCAAGCTTCAGGCGTTTGTTCTCGACAACCCACCGTTGTTCTGCCGGCAGAGGGTTGCCGTCTTTATTAACGCCGTGTATCTGCACGATATCGCTAGGATCACATTTTGGCGTCTCTACTACACTTATATCAGCGCCTTCATTGGCAGGCAAAGATTCAGCACACTCCACAGCTGCTTCTGCAGGATGAATTCTAGTATTTTCGTAATGCACCGCGGGAAAGCCAAGCCCAATTACAGTGGCGAGAGCGCCACCGGTACCGGTAAATATCAATTTCTCTTTTATGCCTAAATCCACAGGTAACTCCTATTGTCGTTTATTTATACAACAATATTGCAAAAACAGCAATAGGCTATAGATCTAGCAACGGTAAACCGGTCTCTGCATCAAGCACACGAGCAATTGGTTCGCCCTCCCAGGTGTGGATATAGATCTCACAGGTGCCGCCCACTTCGAGCTCTTTGACATGACCGCCGAGACCCTGCATCTCAGCATTGCTAAAGGTGCCGTGTAAATGTACAAACGGCTTATTGTCAACCCATGCGATATTACCCTGCAAGCTAGTGATTTCGAGTAATTGATCAAGCTTTTTGAAGTTATACTGTTGTGCATGCAGATCATAGAAACCAAGCTCAGCCCAAACAGCAGCACCGAGACCGTTAACCCAGCCCCCTGCAATATTGTGTTCTTTTATAAAGCTGTCGAGTGATTCCATGAGCAATTCGCCCTTGGACAAGCGAACAATCCAGTTATAACCGTCAAATCGAGATGTCATTCGTACTATTTTAACAGTTATTCCTCGGATAATCTCGGCAAATACCCAAGGCGCACACATTCGCGGTAGTTCCATCCCACCATGTTTTCCGTCTTATAAGTCCAAAAGAACCAACCACTCGCACCAGTGAATGTCTCTACTTGAGCATTCGCATACGCCTGAAGCGCTTTATTTTGTTCAGATATATCCATACCCGTAAATGTACTGTTATCGAGTCCAAGGCTCCATTCACCAACAATCATAGGATGCGTTTTTTGTACGGTCGCAATCAATGTGCTCCACTCGCTACGAGCCTTCGCAAGGTGCTGGTGGATATTTAGCTGTTTATCCTGCTCATCGAAACATTGATACAAATGCGCATCAAGCACCACGTTTTTATAATCAGGAGCACCCAAATCCCTATTCCACTCCAGCGGTCTGAAGGAGTCATGAATGATCACACTGACCCGCTCGTCGCAGTGTTTCCGGACACGCTGATATCCTGCTTCATAAAATCGCACCAGCAATTCATGAGGAATGGTCCAGTGCGGCTCGTTTAATAGTTCAATACCAGCAAGGTTATCGTAATCTGCGTAGCGTTCGCTCAAACGTTCGATAACGTCAAGCGTACGAGCGATATTCTCGTGGCCTATATGCCATTCTATTGGGCCTATTCGACCGCTGTGGTCCCACCCATTTTGAGATCCTGGCGCCGCATGCAACACCACGACAACTTGTATGTTTCTCTTCCGAGCTTCCTTAAATGCAAAATCGAGATATTTGATACTGCCTACGTATGGTGTGGCATCCCCAAATATCCAGTGACCTACGGGGATACGCACAGCGTTTACACCGTGTTCTACCATCCAGTCAAAATCAGCCTCGGTGATATAACCCGATCGATGTCGGTCTAATACTTCAGCTGCACGGTCACCCAGCTCCAGGCAAAACGTCGTTTCGTCCTGCGCCTTTAAACCTTCAAATAAACTGGGAGTAATCCACTTCTCAAGCACTAGCCAGCCACCAAGATTCACTCCGCGCAACGATGTATCTGTCATAAAAATATCTTATCTGAAATAGCTGTTATTCTCTGCGAAATTTCTACCAGTCATATTCGAGTTAAATCTATTAGCTGATAAAAGTTTTTTGCCCGAGAGTAGCGCTAGGAAGAGATGAAGCGCGGAATGAGCCGTACTAAGGTACGGTGAATGAGCCCTGGAATATCTGACACCGCGATACTCCGCGAGATAAAACTTTTACTTTTTAATACCAGCCGACCGCTTGAGAATGATTCCAAGCAGCACACGGCGTACCATATTTCTTATGTCCAGCGATGTAATCCAAGCCCCAGGCAATCTGCGTAGCAGGATTGGTTGCCCAGTCTGATCCGGCGCTACCCATCTTGCTACCCGGCAATGCTTGTGGGATGCCATATGCACCGGAGCTTGAGTTACGAGCGAGATGATTCCAATGTGATTCTTTCTGCCATAGCTGGTACAGACACTGCCATTGGCCACCGGTCCAGCCACGCTGAGCCGCCATACGTTCACCAATCTTTACGTTCTCTGAAGGATTAGAAATGATAATCTTCACACCCTTCACAACGACCTTCTTAACAGGTTCTACCGATACAACCTCTTGGAGTACTTTGCGTCCGGATTCTTTGCCGTTACGCATTTCGATTTCGTAGGTAACCAGCTTCTTGCCTTCACTGCCTTGCTGGCGGACTGCGGTGGTACCAGCTACAACAGCAGGATCCTGGAGGGTCTCAACAGGTACAGGGATAACTTCTTCCTTGGTATCAATTTGCTTGCCGAGACGCACGACGAAGACTTGGGTATTTTCAGCTAACGGGGTGTCAGGGCTTGGCTGCAACGTATCGCCTTCTACTGCTTTGATATCCTTCTCGTTTAGAAGATCACCAACGGTTTTTGCATGAGTACGAACGGCGATATTATTGCCATAAAGGTTGATGTTTACTGGAGTTGCGCGTTCGATCACGACTTTTTCTGCGACAAGTCCTTCCCTCATAATGCTAGAAGGTTCGACAACCTGAGCTTGTTTCTCGATTCTGTCCTCAGGGAATACCTGCACACCGGCCTTTTCAGCCACGGCGGTCGCGGTTGGTTCTGCGCTCACTGTTGTTAGTTTGCGCTTCCCGTCAACCTCGATGCTAATAGGACGAGCCTTGTAGACGTTTACTTTGAAGTTGTCATCAACAATAGGAGTGTCGATAGAAGGTTCAATAATGTCGTTTTCCGTAACTTCGACATTCATACGTTCTAACAGGTCCCGTACGGTAGTCGCACGCGTTGGGACAATTTGCTGTTTGCCGTTTACGGATACGCTCACAATACGAGAGTCGGTCGCGCCAACCGTGTGGCCATTCATACTAATAAAGCCTGCCAAAGACACAAAAAATAAGACCATAACGGCCGTAACGGGGATCAAAAAGGGGTGATTCTTAAAACCAAGAGGACTACTTCCCTCTTGTTTTGTATCGATATTCTGACTATCTGGTTTATTCTGATTGAATATACGCATGGATTGGTTGGTTAACTGGTCCTACCTCTGTAAATTAAACTATGCAGTGGCAGTCTCTCTTGTTTCACCAGCTTATAGTGTACCACGACTACACAAGTCTTTTCCAGGCTGCAAGCACTTCAAGGGCATCCTGCCGAGTATTACCAGAAGTTAGCTCCTCAATAGGCACCCAGGCAATTTCCACTATTTCTCTCTGCTGAATTTTTGGCTCAGTAGGTGCATCCAGCGCAATCCAAAATTGTTCGAACTGGAAACGAAATCCTTCGCCGTGATAGTCAACCATACCAAACGATTGCAGAGCCGTAGCAGGCACGCGAATACCAGTTTCTTCGAACACTTCACGAGCGGCACCGAGCCTGCCGTCTTCTCCCCTGTGTAAGCCTCCACCAGGTAGCATCCATTTGTCATTGCTCAGCCAGCCTTTGACGACTAAAACTTTACCTTGAGACACCATCACAACTCTGGTGCGCCGGCTCAAACGCAAATACCAATACAGTAGCGGGTAACTGAGCCAAAAGGCGGTTCTGCCAGTAAAAAGCCATAGTCTCTGCATTACAATTTTTGCAAAGGAGCAAACGAAGTATTGAGTTTCTTCATGCCCTTCCCCTTAAAGTACACTGCGACGTTATCGCCATCGACT
>JAQGGX010000031.1 GCA_028289075.1 Candidatus Saccharimonadota bacterium
AGCTGTTTGCTAATCGAGCAGACACTATTTTGTCAGTTACATGGAAGCCTGCTGAGGTCTGGAGTGACGCAAGCGGCTCAAATGAAGTGGTGAATGCTGAAATCGATGCCGCAGCTAATGACATTAAGTCACTGGGTGCTACAAAGATTATGCTGACGCTGTATCACGAACCTGAAGATAATGTTTCAGGTGGGGCAGAGAGTTGCGATCCTACCACGACCACTTATAAAGGAACGAATGGTACGCCAGCAGATTACCGGGCAATGTGGCAGAACGTTCGTAACCGTTTCGATGCCTTGCAAGTAACGAACGTTGTCTGGGTGATGAACTATATGGGCTTCTCGACCTGGGACTGTATGATCAAGGATCTGTGGCCAGGCAATAATCTTGTTGACTGGGTAGAATGGGATCCTTATACGTCAAACGGCGACTTTAGCGGTCTGGTAAGCCGTTTCTATGGCTACCTCGAAGCTAACAGTGACGCTGAGCATGACTTTGTATCTAAACCATGGGGACTTGCTGAATGGGGAAGTTGGAAGACTGCCACACAAGCAAATACCTATGCGCTGTATGACGGAGCTAAGGCTGCGCTGGAAGCAAATACTTTCCCGCGTCTAAAATCTTACCAAATCTTTGATGTAAGCGGCACCTCACGTATTAGCTACGATAGTGCAGCAAGCTTTGATCAAGCAGAAGTTGATAGCTACAAATCATTTGCGAACCACTTCCGTCTGGTGGGAACCGGTACGCCTCCTGATATGACTGCACCAACTGCACCGAGTTCGCTTGTGGGTGAGGTTGCTGGATCTCAGGTCACGCTCAGTTGGCAGGCTGCTACAGATGATATCGGCGTGGCCAGTTATGCCATTACCCGTGATGGACAGCAGATAGGCACTACGACGGGTCTCACTTTTGTCGATCAGACTCTCACCCAGGGTGCGAGCTATTCCTACGCTGTTATGGCCATAGACGAAGCGGGCAATAGCAGTTCACCAACGGTACTTAATGTTGTTGTGCCTGATACAACGTTACCTACCACTCCGACAGGTTTTACGGCCACACTTTCGGGTAGCAGTGTAAAGGTGTCGTGGCAGGCTGCGACCGATAACGTAGGAGTTGCTGGGTACTATCTGCTCAGAGACAACGTTCGCATTGCATCGCTTTCAGCTACAACGCTTACCTACACCGATACAACTGCACCCCAAGGACTGAATCATACCTATACCGTTCGAGCATACGATGCCGCTGGTAATAAAGGTGCACTTACGGTAGGTCTAATTGTGGCCGTACCAGATACCACGGCACCGACTGTACCAACAGGTCTTAAGGGTACCGCAGGTTCAAAGAGTGTGACGCTGAGTTGGACTGCGCCCAATGACAATGTGGGCGTTACCGGCTATTACGTCTATCAAGGTACCAAGCTTCTGGGTTCGGTAACGGCTACTAATGCCAAGGTTACGGGCCTTACGACAGGTACTTCATACAGTTTCACAGTAAAAGCATACGACGCTGCCGGTAACGTCAGTACTGCCAGTACCTCAGTTACGGTTAAGTCTAATTAAAACGCTTAAGAATTATTGTTGACATTAGCGCAATAGCATGATAGTATAAGCATAACTTCGAAAGAAGCAAAGAGGGTTTCGTCCTAGGACGAGGCCCTTTTTATGTCTTTCGTAAGGTGTAACTAACAGGGAGGCTATGATGGCTGGAACTCAAGCTGGCGGCAAAGCTGCTGCTTCAACAGACAAGAATAAGTACGGTCCTGACTTCTACGCGAAGATTGGTGCCATGGGTGGTCGTAAAGGCCGTACCGGTGGTTTCTACGCTAACCGTGAACTAGCTCGCGTAGCTGGTGCACGCGGTGGTCGTGTTAGTCGCCGTACTAAGAAGACTGAAGAATAATTCTTTCAGACTTAAAAAGACCACTTGGGTTATCCAGGTGGTCTTTTTGTTTGCTCTCATTACATGAAGGTTGGAGCAGGCAAAGCTTTTGCTTTTGAGGACGTGTCTCGAAGCCTATAAGGCCTGCAAAAGCGTGAAGCCGATACCTGCCAGACTGTTTGGCAGTTATGGCAATGGTAGGAGTGAGGATCCTTTTGAAAACTGGTGCTACTACAGCTCGGACAAGTACTCCGCTGATGCACCCAGTCTCGGTACGTGTCCAGACAGTTCTGGATATGCTCTTCGTCTATAGGCAGTCCGAGCTCAGTTCCGATTTCGCAGGCTTTTTCCCAGGCAGCGACTTCAAGCATGAGTAGTTCAAAGTCCGAGTTGTATTGAGTGTGATTCAAACTTGCATGTGCCGTTTCGTGCAAAAGTGCCCAGACGTCTCGATCGTTGGGTATCTTTGCCACTCTGTACGTAATAAGTTTTTGCTTTGGGGACCAGAAAAATGATGTGCCCTCAGCAAAAGATACATTTGGCACCAGCGGCTGAAGTTTAGCGAGTAAGGTCTGCATGGTGTGCTCTCGCTTGTTCGTGACGCTTGTGATGCTGGATCTTTGCTAGCTCGTAACAACCATAAATGACGGCTTCCTCGGGGTGCTTAGCCTCAAGAATTGGTGGCACAGTAATCATCGGATTCTCATAGATCTTGAGCTGCTCTACCAGACGGTTCTTAAACTTTGGTAAATTGCCGCCAACTCCACCGCCGAGCACAATTGCTTCTGGAGTGAGCGTGGCAATAAGATCGATAAGCCCAATGGCAATATTGCGGGATATGATATACCAATCCTGGGGATCCTCGATTTCGAAAGCTTTTTTGCCAAACTTCGCAACGATAGCCCGACCTGAAGCAAAGTCCTCCCAACGCTGGAGCTTGCCTTCATGCTCGAGCAGAATCTGGCCGATTTCAGCATCTTCAAACGTCGGATTTATCATACCGTCCGTGATATACCCGCCACCAATTCCTGTACTGACCGTAACGTAAAGAACTTTATTGTACTCATGCTTGACGTACAGTGCTTCAGAAAGACCGGCAAGGTTCGCATCGTTCTCGACAACGACCGGGCATTTGAGGATACGTTCCATGTCGGCTTGAATGGGAACATTTTCCCAAGGTAAATTACCAAAAACGAGTCCTCGGCCATGCTTACGGTCAACTTTCCCAGGGATGGCTACTCCGGCAGCTTGGAAGTCATCCGTTGATAATTTTGCTACACTAACCGACACTTCAGATAGGAACTCTTCATAATTTTTAGGAGTAGGGAACTTTTGTTGTTCGAGGAGCTTGCCAGTGGCATCAAAAACGGCAATAAGTGTTTTTGTCCCTCCAATGTCGACTGCGGCATACATGCAATTAGTCTATCATATTTCAGCCTCTGTTACGCTCCTTTGACTCCTAGAGGTAAAACAGATATAATACGCCGTAACCGACAATACTACTAAAGAAGACCCCTGGTCTTTCTGACGTTTTTGCGGAAATACATCTATAAGGAGGACATGGTACACGTGTCAAAAACTAGTAACGTAACAATGGATGAGCTGCTTGCCTCAACCGAAATCAAACAGCTAAAGGCTGGTGATGTCGTAGAGGGAACAATTACATCCGTAAAGAAGCACGAAGTATGGATAGACCTTGGCGCTAATGGTGTCGGTGTTGTCCTGCGTCGTGAAATTGGCCATGGTCAGCAACTTGAGCTTGGCCAGAGCGTCACCACAAGCGTGGTAGACCCAGAGATGGAGGACGGATTCGCACTGCTCAGCATGCGCCGTGCTGCTAAGGATCGCGGTTGGGACGAACTTCAGCGAGTATTCGACAATCAAGAGATTATCGAAATTACTCCGTATGATGCTAACCGAGGTGGACTACTTATCGAACTTGAAGGAATCCGCGGATTCTTGCCAGTATCACAACTTGCTGCTGGACACTATCCACGCGTTTCAGGTGCCGACAAGGACGAAATCCTACAGAAGTTGAACGCACTGACAAGCAAGCCATTGCGTGTTCGTATTCTTGATTTGTCTCGCAAGGACAACAAGCTTATCTTCTCTGAGAAGGAAGCTATCAAGGACGACATGCAGGAACGCTTCGCTAAGCTAAAGGCTGGTGATGTCGTGAATGGTGTTGTAACGGGTGTTATCGACTTTGGTGCATTCGTAAACGTAGATGGTATCGAAGGACTCATTCACATCTCAGAAATTTCATGGGAACGTGTAGAAGACCCTCGTGACTACGTCAAGAACGGCCAAGCTGTTGAAGCTAAGATCATTGCGATCGACAAGGACCGCTTGTCTCTTAGCCTAAAGCAAATGTCTGAAGACCCATGGTTGCAGGAAGTAAAAGCTTTCAGCAAGGGCGACACTGTTGAAGGTAAAGTTACTCGAATTACTCCATTTGGTGCGTTCGTACAACTGAGCCCATCAGTCGAAGCTTTGGTACACGTATCAGAAATGTCTGACGACGAAGGTGTTGATCCTGAAAAGATCTTCCAATTGAACGAAAAGAAGAAGTTCAAAGTCATCGACATCGATACTGAAGGCCGCAAAATTGCTTTGAGCCTCAAAGCTAAATAAACAAACACCCTATGTAAAGGGACCGGCAACTGTCAGAGAAAGGACTAGGAATGGCCACGACAATCGAGATAGACGAGATGATTACCGTCGGCAACCTAGCCGAACAGCTGATGTTGCCGGTTTCAAAAGTTATTACTGAACTCATGAAAAACGGCGTTATGGCGACCGTGAATGAGCGAATTGATTTTGATACCGCGCAAATTATCGTAGGCGAGATGGGGCTCGAAATAGAGCTCATGCGCAAGAAGCAGGAAGAGGCAACTCCTCACCGCGAAAAGAAGGTCGTGAGCGACCAGGCGATTAGTCGTCCTCCAGTTGTTGCCGTTATGGGTCACGTTGACCACGGTAAAACAAGTTTGTTAGATGCTATTCGTGCTGAACAGGTAGCCAAGGGCGAAGCCGGTGGAATTACCCAGCACATTTCTGCATATCAGGTTGAGCGCAAGGAACGGCTTATTACATTTCTCGACACTCCTGGACATGAAGCTTTTGCAGCACTCCGTGAACACGGTGCGCAGCTCACCGACCTAGTTATCATTGTAGTAGCTGCCGATGACGGCGTGAAGCCTCAGACTATCGAGGCTATCCGTTTTGCCCGTAAGGCAGGAGTTAAGATGATTGTCGCTATCAACAAAATGGACAAGGAAGGTGCCAACCCTGACCTCGTGAAGCAGCAGCTTGCAGAGCAAGAGCTACTCGTCGAAGAGTGGGGCGGTGATGTTGTGACTGTTCCGGTATCTGCTAAAACAGGCAAGGGAGTCGACGATCTACTCGACATGGTTCTCTTGGTAGCGGATGTGGAAGATTTGCGCGCGGATCTGGATGTACCAGCCCGTGGACTTATTATTGAAGCTCACATGGAACAGGGACGTGGTCCGGTTGCTGAAGCGTTGGTTGAGGCTGGAAAGCTCAAGCCCGGTGACTTTATTGTAGCTGGCGGCACCTATGCCCGCGTTCGCAACCTTGAATCGACCAGCAAAAAGCCACTCAAAGAAGCAACGGCTTCGACTCCAGTAGTAATTACCGGCTTTAAAGCCGTTCCAGAGTTTGGCAATGAATTCGTCGTTGTTAAGGACGAGAAAATTGCTCGCTCAACCGCAGCAGCCGCAGCTACCGAACTGAAGAATGGAGCAGGTAAGCTCGATATCAGCAGCAATGAACTGATTCGTATTATTAACCGCAGCAACAAGCTCAATGAGTTGAACCTTATCATTAAAGCTGATGTACAAGGATCTTTGACCTCCGTTATTGATAGCCTTAAGGCACTTGATACCGATGAAGTTGCTGTGCGCGTTGTTGGCTCTGGCGTCGGTCCAATTACTGACAACGATGTACGTATGGCGCAGACGAGTGATGCAATCATCTATGGTTTTAACGTTGATATGCCGAGTAACATTAAGCATCAGGCTAGTCGCGACCGCGTAACTGTGCAGCTTTACCGTGTGATTTACGAGTTGATCGATGACACACGCGCTGAGCTTACTAAGTTGCTTCCACCTGAAATTGTTGAAACTCCACTTGGCCGTCTTGTGGTCAAGGGTATATTCAAGACTTCAAAGACCGAAGTTATCTGTGGTGGTGAAGTTACAAAGGGTAAACTTGTTACACCCGCTCTTGCAAAGATTATTCGTGGCAAGGAAGAAATCGCTGAAGTTGAGATCACGAACCTGAAGCGGGGCCCTCAAGACGCTAAGGAAGTGTTCGAGAGTGAAATGTGTGGACTGAGCTTTAAATCTAATTCTCGAGTAGACCTAGAAGAAGGCGATCACATCGAAGCGTTTACCAGAGAAACTGTTGCTCGTAATTTGTAGCATATAATGTAACAGGACACTGTTATGGAATTGCCTCGAATACCTACCGGTAATGAACACTCAGAACCATCCTTTACTAATGGCGATTCTTTGAAGCATACAAAGGAATTTCCGTCTGTAGCAAAGGGCAATGAGCAAGAACGCATCCAGACTTTTCAGCATCTGATGGAGGGCCT
This sequence comes from Candidatus Saccharimonadota bacterium, assembly GCA_028289075.1. GTDB lineage: Bacteria > Patescibacteriota > Saccharimonadia > Saccharimonadales > JAQGGX01 > JAQGGX01. Next base: position 6,503 of record JAQGGX010000031.1, read on the forward strand.
TATAGCCAGGTATCGTGATGCAGAGGCCACTCTAGTGGGTTCACAAGGCTCTGGCGAGAAACGGACGCGTGCTGCTTCGCTGGCTGAAAAGCGGGCTGCTGAGGAACTTATGAAAACAGTAGCTGCCGCTGCTGAGCGAAACACTCCTATCGAGGCTATGTACGAACGCAGCCACGAGATAAAGGATGTACCAACAACTGCTCAGGCGCCTACAGGAGCTGTTCAGGCGGGGAAGATAGCCGCTAACAACCTTGCTCATCGACCAGAGTTTGCGCCTCATGTGCAGCATTCTCAGCCGTCCCATCAGGACTTAAAGCTGTCAGTTCGAGCTATTCTGACCTCGCCGGTATATATGGCTGCAATTATGGCAGGATTTGGTGCAGCAGTATTGCTGTTAATCGTAATACTTATCACTTCGCATTAAGATATAAATTGATACAATAAAAGGGAAAGGACCATATATGTTTAAACTTGATAACACTTTACTAGAAGAACTTGGTCTCGGTTCATTACCGCCAGACGAAAAGAATAGGATGCTTGGTCATATCTACGAGACGCTGGAAATGCGTGTCGGTGTTAAATTGGCCGAACAAATGAGCAATGAACAGTTAGATGAATTTGAGAGCTTTATCGACAGCAACGATGAAGCCGGTGCGCTTAAGTGGCTTGAGAGTAACTTCCCGAACTACAAGCAAGTTGTGGCTGATGAGCTTGAGAACCTCAAGTCTGAAATCAGACAAGCTGCTCCGCAGATTGTGGCCGCATCACAGCAGCAACCTCCTGCAGCTGCATAGTAGCTGCACTAGTAAAAGCTTATAGCCAGCGTTTAATACGCTGGCTTTTTTATTTGAATAGCACATTTAGACTGGACGCTATTGCTCGCGGTGCTACAATAACGAAAAGAGAATACTTAATAAGGTGCACTAACAAAGGAGCGATATATTTATGGCGTGGCAAGGAGACAGTGTAAGCGGTCATGAAGCCGGTTATCATGAGCCAGGCAATGAAGATGTTACTGCGCTGGGTAAGAGGTTAGCACTTCTTGGTTTGGACATTGAAATACCTCAAGAACTTCGGGATGACTATCGGGGTACGCATCGTAGCGAGGAGATAGAATCATCAGTAGGAGTGGATGAGCTGGTCGACCCTTTTCTGAAGGGGTCCGTTGACGAAGAGGCAATGACTGGTCCTGATCCGTTGGATGTCGATCGTCTTAGAAGTGATCTTGGACGATTCATGACTATGAGCTCTGAATCTCGTACAGAGGTTGATGAAGCATATCTTGCAACTGAACTTGGTTGGCGAGCATCAAAAGAAAAGGATTCTCCTGCTGAAGCGACCATAGACCCATTTGCTGACACAGTTGTATTAGAAAAAATCCAGGAGCCACCGGTAGCTTCCGGGCCACGACGTTGGTTGCGCGAAAGACTAAGCGGCTTAACGGAAAAGGCCAAGGGCTTGATAACTCGGCGTACTGTAGGGACGGCTGTGTGCGCATTTGCTAGCGTAACTTGCTTAACCGCAGCACAGACGACGGATATGCAGGATGATGGCCCAAGAGTCGAGGTGAGCCAGCAGCTGCTATCGGGGCGGGAGTCTGAATTTCCGCATAGGTCTGCCCCTACGGACATTCCTAAAATCACTCATGTTCAAACAGACTCATTTGTAGTTTCTCAAGGTGGTGGTGGGCATGATTTAATGCATGAGCTTGGCGCCAGTCCACGTGTATGGGACGAGATGGTTAAAGATACGGATCTGTCCAAAAAATTTCCGGGTGTTTTTTATGTACGACCTGGGGGAGATATCGGCATTCTCCAGCCTGGAGAATTACCGACTGAAGCTCAAGAGTTTATTGTTGACTATGTAGGTAAACACCGAGCCGGTTAGCTAGAACAGGTGTTTATGGCCGGCGATGAACGCTTCAGCGGTCATTTCATTTTTGCCTGCTGGTTGTAAGCGCTCAACGTTGATGGCTCCGTATCGGCAATATACGAGGAGTTGTTTATCTTGTGTCGATACTGTGCCTGGTGCGCCTACCTTGTCGCTGACTGTAACGGCAGTAAGAATAACTTCTTTGCCTGCAAGTGTTGCCCGGCTGCGTGGCCAGCCATAGTAAGCGCGAAATTCTTGTTCGATCTCTTTGGCGCTTTTGTTCCAGTCGATAATACCATCTTCCTTCTTGATGAGACTGTCATAGGTAGCCTTGCTATCGTCTTGTGGGGCTGGAACGAGTGTACCTTCTAAAATAGCTGGTAAGTGCTTGATAAGCATTTCAGCGCCTCTGCCGAGCAGTACATCCGCCAGTAGCTGTTTGCTCTCCGTGCCTGCTAATCCAAGTTTTTCTTGAGCATAAACAGGTCCAGCATCCATTTCCTTGGCGAGACTCATGAGCGATACACCGGTTTCAGAGGCACCTTCACGTATGACCGATTCTAGTGGTACAGGACCACGGTGAAGGGGGAGGAGCGAAGGATGTATGTTGATGATGCCCCGCGGAAAGATATCGATGATACTCTGAGGAACGATTTTCCCAAATGCTACAAGCACTCCTGCAACAGCGTTGTACCCCATAAGCTGTTCTTTAATATCAGCAAGCTTGTCGGGAATAATTACAGGGATATTGTGTTCTTTGGCGAGTTCAGCAATTTCTAATGTGCGGCTGGAACGTGAACGGGCTTCTTCGTAATTCGTGACAACTGCGGCAATATGGTAGCCGGCCTTAATAAGCGAGTGAAGCGTGTAGGCATTAGTCGTGACACCAGTAGCGAGGCGTTCGTTACCAAAGAATACTATTGTTTGCGACATCTTTTTCGTAGTCCAGCGGATTTAAGTGACCGTCATCACCAAGGCGGTAAAAGGCTTTGGGGTTGTCTTTAATATGATCTATGAAAACAATTCCATTGGTATGATCAATTTCGTGCTGGAAAATGCGAGCTAGAAATCCTTCGGCGGTGAGGCGGATCGGTTTACCGTTCTCGTCAAGTGCTTTAACACGGACTTTCGTGTAGCGCGGCACTTTGCCATAGATATCCTTAACGCTCAGACAGCCTTCGAAGTCTTCCTCAAGTTCACCTTCGTATTTTGCAATCTCGGGGTTAATAAATACCTGGAATGAGGTGTCTTTTTTGTCGTCAAAGTTGTTTCTGACAACAACGATTCTGATTAATTGATCAATCTGGACGGCAGCGAGCGCTACACCTACTTCGTGCTCACGGCTGGCCTCCCAGTCAAGCGTAGCGGCCTCCATGTCAGCAATAAGGTCTCGAATCTGATCGGTGATGATACCGACTTTTTTGGAGCGTTCGCGTAAATGGGTATTAGGAAGGGTGATGATATTATCTTTAGTCATGCTCATATCAAAGAAGTATACCTTAGAGTCAGCCATCTGTTAAACGGCTTTGTTTAAAGTAAATGCGCAGGATCGATGTCGTAGGTCCAGTTGGCAGGCAACTGCTCAATTATTTTCGTCAAATTACTACGCTCTTTGGATTTCACAATAATCTGCCACCTATAATTATTGTTCAATTTTTCGTGGAAGGCAGGTGTCGGCCCAATGACTTCAACCGCCAGCTTTTGGGCACGTAATGTAGTTGCTAGTTTTTCGCTCGCTTTTTGGGCAGAGGCTTGGTTCTTACGCGCGCAGGTCAGCTTCAAAAGATATGCAAATGGGGGAAAGGTAAAAGCCTGACGCTCCTTAATCTGAGACTGATAGAACGTGTTGAAATCCTTATTAACAGCGGCGGCTATAACGGGGCTTTCGGGATGATACGTTTGCACAACAATGCTACCTTTTCGGTGGCCACGCCCGACGCGCCCCATGACCTGTGTAATCATCTGATAGGTGCGTTCCTCAGCAGTGTAATCAGGGAAATAGAGCGAGGTATCTGCTGCTACGACTCCAACGACGCTGAGCTTCGGCAAGTCTAGGCCTTTGGTGAGCATTTGAGTGCCGACGAGAATATCAACGCCACCGGCTTTTACGTCTTCATAGTGGTTCTCGAACCGTTCATCTTTGTTGCTGTCGCTATCAAATCGTTTCACGACTGCCTTTGGAAATAGTTTCTCAAGTTCAGCGGTTATGGACTTAGTGCCAATACTACGGAAAATAATGTCAGTGGCGCGGCATTCAGGGCAGCTTGACGGCGTGCCCTCACCATAGCCACAGGTGTGGCATTGCATACGGTGCGTATCGGCATGGTAGGTGAGCGGGAGATCACAGCGAGGACATAGGGCCTGCCAGCCACACTCCTGACACAGTACGAGCCGCGCGGTACCGCGACGGTTCAGAAACACGAGAGACTGCTCTTTATTCCTGAGGGCTGTTTCAATTTCAGCGATCAGCTCATTCGATAGCCAACTTGACCTGGTAAAGCTGTTTTTCTCTTTGAGATCTACCAGCTTCACTTTCACTTCTGAAGATTCGGTTTCGACTGCGGCTTCAGTCATGCGCAGAATCGGCAAATTCTTGGCGCTCAATGCGTAGTAGTCGCCAACTGGGGGCGTCGCGCTACCAAGGATCAGTTTGGCTTTATGCAGTATAGCCAGCTGAGCAGCAACACGACTCGTCTGATAGTACGGGGCCTGTTCTTGCTTGTAGGCTTGATCATGCGATTCATCTATTACGATAAGCCCAAGCGTATGAACGGGGCTAAAGAGGGCTGAACGCGGCCCGATAACAATTTGGGCCTCAGGGTTTTGTAATATTTGTAGCCACACATTACGCCTCTCGGCTGGAGTGAGGTGCGAATGCACGACAATAACTCGTTCTTTGAAGGTCGATTCAAAAGCTGCAAGTAGCTGAGGTGTCAGCCCAATTTCAGGGGTAAGCACAATAGCGGACTTGTTGTTATCAAGCGTTCTCCGCACGAGTTCCATATACACGCGCGTCTTGCCGGTACCGGTGTCACCGTGCAGCATAAAAGTATTAGATGCAGTTTCAACGATTGTTCGGACAGCCTGTTCCTGTTCTGGTTTTAGTACTGGTAACACAGGAAGTTCTTGATTGACAATGGCACTGTCAGTCTGACTATTCCGAGCTTTCTGAGTCAGTGCGGAAGGAATAAACAGGGAAGTAATCTGCCCGAGCGGTGCCGGATAATATCGCTGTATCCACGAGAACAGTTGTAACGATTGAAGAGGGAGGGGATCATCAACCAACACAGAGATAACGTCTTTGGTGGCGAACGTTGGTTTGCGTACAGTGGAATCAACGATACCAACAACATTTTCTTTCTGAAGCGGTACTGTGACAATTGTTCCTGGGGCGAGATCGAGATCGCTCCCATATGTCAGCGGTTCTTTTCCGTGAAACCGTTGACTACATACCCAGACTTTGTAAAATGACATACTAAATAGTATAAGGGTACGGGGTTCATCTCGGAATATTTCCAGCTGGAATAAGCTACTTTTGCACCATGAATCGGAAAGATTTGGAAAAACAAGTTGAAAACTTCCCGAACTTTCCGTATACTTTACGTTGTTTGAATAACAATAGAAGCTTATGTTAGATGTATTTATAACCTCCCGAGTCCGCCGCAAGATAATTGTCGTTTACGCCAAGTATCCTGACTTCAAGACGCACGTGCGCGGTCTCGCTAAACTGATCAAAGAAGACGCCGGTAATATCCAGCGCGAATTAAAGCGGCTTGAGAAAATTGGTTTCCTTATCTCTGAGCGTCAAGGCAATACGAAGATTTACCACACCAATAAGCATTTTGCTATCTTCAAAGAACTTCAGAGCATAGTGTTGAAATCACAACGGATGAATCAAAAGAAGCAACAAATTGGTCCGCAAAGTTAATCTGTTACTTGCGTAATCGTCTCTGTTAATTTATAATACTCGCCATGATACAAGTTAGTCGAAAAGATTCCAAAGAATCCCTTGAGAATTTACTGCGTCGCTTTACCCGAAAGGTGCAACAGTCCGGTGTTATTTCACAGGCTAAGCAACTTCAATATTTCGAGAAGCCAATCAGTAAGCGCGAACGTCGCGAGAAGGCTATTCTTCGCCGTGAACGTAAAGTTGTAAAGCTCAAGAAGATCAAGCTCGGTCAGCGTTAAGTCGCTAAAGAGAAGCAAGAAAAGAAGTTCAGATCATCATCTGAACTTCTTTTCATTTTCGATTAGAGATAACTTTGGTACACTTGTCTCTGAAATGACTATAAAAGAACAGATTGATCAAGATTTAAAGCAGGCTATGCTTGCTGGTAACAAAACGCTGGCGATGACATTGCGTGGCCTCAAGAGCGTAATTTTGTACGCTGAAGTGGCAAAGGGAACCCGCGAACAGGGGTCAAGTGACCAAGAAGTCATTGACCTCTTTGCCAAAGAAGCTAAGAAGCGTCAGGAGAGTGCCGATTTGTACCGCCAAGGCGGCAACGAAGAGCGCGCTGTCCTCGAACTTGAAGAAAAGAAAGTAATTGAACAGTATCTTCCGCAGCAAATGAGTGACGAGGATTTGAACAGTTTGGTTGATCAAGCAGTGGCCGAACTTGGAGCCATGGATATGAAGCAAATGGGGCAAGTCATCGCTCTCGTGAAAGAGCGTTCACAAAACCAAGCCGATGGTGGCCGGATTGCAAAAGCAGTAAAGGAGCGATTGAACTAATGATAATTTTTATGGGTGTAGCTGGTGCAGGTAAAAGTGTCCAGGGTAGGATGCTTGCTGACGAAATAGGACTACCATGGTTATCTACTGGTGAGTTTCTTCGTATGCTTATCGCTGGTGAGCGCCGCAAAGAAATGCTTGCCGGCAAACTCCTTAAGGATGAAGAAATTATTGCATTGGTCCAAAAAATCTTTGCAACAGTAGACACTGATCACGAGTTTATTCTTGATGGTTTCCCTCGAACAGTTGGTCAGGCTGATTGGCTGCTGAGCCAGGTAAAGTATGGGCAGCTCGACGTGACGGGGATTGTGAACCTTAAAGCTTCTCAAGACGTCGTCCGTGATCGTTTGCTCTCTCGAGGACGACTGGATGACTCGCACGAGGCAATTTCTGAAAGATTCAAAGAATACGAAGAGACAATCGTCCCAATACTGAATCAATTCAAAGCCGCCAACGTACCTGTGTACGACATTGATGGACAACAGCCTGTGATGGAGGTCCACCAGGCAATTAAAGAAGCGCTAAAGCAGTAGTTTTATGTTTACAAAAGTAAAAACAGCCGCTGAAATCCACTCCATGCAGGAGAGTGGAAAATTGCTTGCAACGGTGCTTGCAACGTTGAAACAAGCTTTGGAGCCCGGTATGAGTACGCAGGACTTAGCTGAGATGGCCAAGCGTGAGCTTCGATCAACAGATGGCCAACCTACGTTCCTGGGCTACTACGGATTTCCTGATGTCATCTGTATTTCAGTGAATGATGAGGTAGTACATGGTATCCCAAATGCTAAGAAAACTATTCAGTCTGGCGATATTGTTAGTCTAGATTTTGGTGTGACGTATAACGGTATGATTACTGATTCTGCCATCAGCGTTATTGCGGGCGAACCCAAAAACAGTGATCACGTCTTGCTCGTAGAGCGTACCGAAGCTTCGATGCTCGCAGGTATCGCGGCAGCGCACAGCGGCGTTAGAGTAGGTGACATCGCTCACAATATCGAGGAGCAGCTAAAAGGCTATGGAATCGTACGAGAGCTCGTTGGCCATGGCGTAGGTCATCAACTGCATGAAGATCCGAATATTCCGAACTATGGACGCGCAGGGAGCGGGCCAACACTGCATAAGGGCATGACTATCGCAATTGAGCCTATGGCAACATTGGGTGATCACCGTGTTTATATCGAAAATGATGGTTGGACCGTTAGAACTGTCGATGGTTCATGGGCTGCTCATTTTGAGCATACAGTGCTGCTCACCGAAGATGGCGCTGAAATCCTGACCCAACTTTAGCTTTTTCATGCATTTTTCATGCTCATAGAAGTTGCCTTTCCTTAACGGTAAGCGGTAT
>JAQGGX010000053.1 GCA_028289075.1 Candidatus Saccharimonadota bacterium
GCATCTTTCAACGCGTCTTCCAGTGAGCCGCTAACATTATTCTTATTCGTAAATTCAAGCAGTTGCTTCTTCTCGTCATTGAGGTCAGTACGGTCGCTGCTCACAATGCCCTTACTGTCTACTGCCAGAATCTCTGGCTGTGCATATAGATACAGGAGTTTCATGATTGCCGTGCCGGCGGCACCAGCGCCCACGACAACAATGCGCGAGTCGCTCAAATTGCGTCCAGTGAGCTTCATAGCGTTGATGAGTCCTGCAAGTGTCACAATCGCTGTGCCGTGCTGGTCGTCGTGCATGACAGGGATATCAAGTTCGTTCTTGAGTCGTTCTTCGACCTCAAAACATATCGGTGCAGCAATGTCCTCGAGGTTAATTCCCCCAAAGCTTGGCGCAATTGCTTTTACTGCAGCGACAATTTCATCGGCAGTGTGTACGTTCAGGACAATTGGCACGGAATCAATGCCGGCAAAGTGCTTGAATAGCATTGATTTGCCTTCCATGACCGGTAGGGCACCGAGTGGGCCAATGTTGCCAAGGCCTAAAACTGCTGAACCATCAGAGATGACAGCAACCGAGTTATTGAGCCAGGTGTAGTCACGGGCCTCGTCTGGGTGCTCTGCGACGTAGCTAGAAACAGCGGCAACACCAGGAGTGTAGTAAACGCTCAATTTTTCTTTAGTGTCGAGTTTGTCTTTTAGTTCGACAGAAATTTTGCCTTTTAGTTCTTTGTGTTTTTGCAGTGCTAGCTCGTTTATATCCATCCTTTCAGTATAACGGTACGCACATCATTGCTAAGACATAATATGCAGTAAAGTAGTCAACATAGAAATAATCGGTCATGTAAGGAGTAAAAGTCTTGCCTAATATCATCAAATAGTGTAGACTCAACCGAGTTATGCAATCTATTATTCAAAAGATCGAAGAAAAGTTTAAGAAGCCACAAGTCGTCGACGTACGCAGTGGTGACACTGTTAAGGTGTCTCAGAAGATCCGTGAAGGAAGCAAAGAGCGTGTACAGGTTTTCCAAGGACTTGTTATCCGTGTTGACCGCAAGGGCACACACACGACTCGTATCGTTGTAAGGCGAATTGCTAGTGGTATCGGTGTAGAGAAGAGCTTCTTGCTCCACAGCCCGTTAGTTCTTAAGGTAGAGGTTACCAAGCGAAGTAAAGTTCGTCGTAACTACCTTACTTACATGCGTGCTCGTACTGGTAAGGCTGCACGTCTTACTGGAGTCGACTTTGACCGCGAGGCAGTCAACACGATAGAGGATGCTAAACCAGCTCCTGCTACTGAAACAGAAGAAGCCAAAGCAGAATAAACTTTTTGCCAAAAAAGCATTAACCACCTGAGTTTAACCAGGTGGTTTTGTTTTTATCATGTACCATAGAGATATGATTGTAGGGATTGATGAAGTTGGCCGTGGTTGCTGGGCGGGCCCGCTGGTTGCTGGCGCGGTGTTACTTGGGGATCCTATTGTTGGCCTGGCCGATTCCAAGAAACTGAGCAAACGAACCCGGGAGAAGCTTGATGCTGATATACGAGTATCGGCAGTGGCTTATGGACTAGGCTGGGTGACACCGTTTGAGCTTGACGAGATTGGTCTGACAGAAGCGGTGCGTCTGGCAATGGAGCGAGCCATGGCTGAGATTCGGGTTCCGTATGATGAAATTATTATTGATGGTAACTACAATTTCCTCAGTAGTAATCCTAAAAGCAGCTGTCTCATTAAGGCCGATGACACTATACAGGCTGTGAGCGCGGCAAGTATCGTAGCGAAAGTTGCCCGTGACCAATATATGGAAAAAATGGCGCTTACGCATCCTGGCTATGGATTTGAGAAGCATGTCGGCTATGGAACAGCTGCTCATAGTGCAGCACTCAAGTTGTACGGTATTACGGAGTTACATCGTCGATCGTTTGCCCCAATAAAGGTATATGAGCTGACATGACCACAACCGAGATTGGGCGCAAAGCTGAAACAGTCGCCGCCGAGTTCCTTAAACAAAAAGGCTGCGCAGTACTAGATATGAACTGGCGGACGAGAGCGTGTGAAATCGATGTTGTTGCTCAGAAAGCCAAGGTTGTATACCTCTGCGAAGTAAAATACCGAGCAACCGACAAACAAGGCACAGGAGTTGACTACATTACACCGAAGAAGCTGCAACAAATGCGGTTTGCTGCAGAGATGTGGGTGAGCCAGCACAATTGGCAGGGCGAATATCAACTCTGTGTTATAGAAGTATCGGGGTTGGATTTCAGAATCACGAATGTGATTAAAGATCTGTCCTAAAGACGCTCTTGTACGGCCTTCAGATCTCGCTCGAGCCATTGAACTCGGTTTTCGAGCTCCTCGATGCCCATGATGATATTGCGGGCAAGTGTTGGTTGCTCTTTCATAGGTTCGAAAAATTCTTTGTACTCTTCGAGGTACTCGCGGGTATTGAACGCGCTTGCGGCGTAACGAGGGAAGTAGTCATATGACTTATCGCCTTCAAATGTTTTTTCAATCCATTTCCAGTTGGCGCGTAACCAATCCCAAGCCTTTCGGCGACCGTAGCGACTTCGTAGTAAATTCACTAGCCAATGGTCGAGATCGTGCAGGCGTACCTTGTTAATGTCTTTGAGCCGGCTGAGTAGTAGCTCGATCTTATCTTCATCCTTAACAAGTGTCAGTGCACCCACGAGCTCTTGCTTTAGATCGACGTTCTGTGTTGTTTCCTCAAGATTCAACAAGTATTCAAAAGCTCCATCGACGTCATTCCGTATGGCTGCGCCAAAGATAACGGCACGCAGCTCAGATGGTACATTGTCAGCGTCTTGCTTGTAGGCTTCAAATAATTCAAGAGCCTTCTTAAGGATTGCGTCGTGTTCTGCGTAGACGCCATAAGCAATGATAGTGGCGCGAAGTTTGGTATCCTGACTTGGTTCATTTTCTTTCTCTTCCCAGCCCAATCTTTCGAACTGTGATTGTATGAGTGTGCGGATAAGCGCCTTAATCTTGTCCTCGATCTCAGGATCAAGATCGATAAAGCGCCGGGCATCTCCAAGTACAACTGCCATGATGCCCCAGACAGCTTCACTGTCTTCGTTGTGGTACCTTTTGAGGATATCTAATGTATCGCCAAAGGACTGAACGCCGGGACGAGCGAGCATTGAGCTGTCGGAAAGTAACATGGTGCGCTCAGGTTCACTCAAATTACGTTCGCTAACAAGATCGGCTAACGCTGTGCGGTGTGCAGGGTTTGCATAGTGGACGATATAATGGCCGTTTGCACCTTGGTTGATGCGGACGTATTCGCTAGATGTCAGCGACACATCTGCTGTTCTTGCCTCAAGTAGTTCCGGTACGTCAGTACTGTCAGAGAGAAGCGGAACTGGCCACAAACGGTTTTTGTCGGCCTTGGCAGGATCAAGCAAGAAATGTTCCTGAGTCAGTGTTAGGTTGTGATCGTTCTGGTCGACGGTAACGACAGGAAAGCCAGGTTGCGTTAGCCATGGGTTCATGAGTGCTGCCGCGTCTTTACCGCTTGCATTACCGAGTGCGGCCCATAGGTCATTGCCGGTAGTATTGCCGTACTTGTGTGTCTCGAAATATTCTTTGAGGCCCTTGCGGAAATCTTCTTCGCCGATGTAGCGCATAAGGACATTAAGTAGTCTCGCACCTTTTGCGTAGACAATGGAAGGATCGAATAATGTAGCGATTTCATCCGGGTGCTTTACTTCAGTCTGGACTGCTTGGACGCCCGCGATCGAATCACGGCGCAGTGCGGACAATCCTTCTCCGGTAATAAAATCGTTCCAAACTTTCCATTCCGGGTAGAGCGCATCAGCTGCGACGTATTCCATTACTTTGGCAAAGCTCTCGTTGAGCCATAGGTTGTCCCACCATCTCATAGTGACGAGGTTACCGAACCATTGGTGTGACAGCTCATGAGTAATCACCGTTGTTACGAGTTCGCGACCACTTTGCGGTGCGGTTTTGGGGTCGACTAATAAGTATGGTTCACGGTAGGTGACGAGTCCCCAGTTTTCCATGGCGGCACTTGAAAAGTCTGGAATGGCAACGTGGTCAGACTTTGGTAGCGGGTAGGGCACGCCATAATATTCATCAAAGAATTCTATGGTGCGTTTGGCGACTTCAAGCGGGAAATCAAGCGAATCGGCTGGTTGGGCATGGGTTGCGAACACCCGCACCAACACGCCGTTCTCAGTCGTTACCTCTTTGTGCTGCATGTCGCCGTATACGAAAGCCAAAAGGTAGGTAGACATCTTTGGTGTGGTTTCGAATACCGTAACCAGCTTGCTGTCTTTCTTTTCCTGGCTCTTAGCAGGCATATTACTAATAACTTCTTCGCCTTCAGGAGAGGTAAGAATAAGATCGAATGTGGCTTTGGCTTCTGGCTCGTCAATTGAAGGAAATGCTTCTCGGGCGTGATGACTCTCAAACTGAGTTGAAACAATCTTTTTCTTCTGGCCGTCTTGTTCATAATTACTGGCATAAATACCGTGCATGCCGGCTTGGACTTGACCTGTGAACTGCATGGTGACGGTGTAACTTCCAGGGTAAAGCATGGTTTCAGTATGCAGGCGTACCTCGTCAAAGCCTTTATGGTGGCTAATACGGGCGACGGAGATAGTCTGATCGCCTTTTTTATCGTGTTTGGTGATTGTCGCTGACACGACAGTGAGACCTTTCTGGTGAAAGGTGATACGCTGCGATGGTCGGCCGGTCTTTTGTCCGGTAATAGTCACCGCTCCTTCGAGCTTCATGGTGTCGCGGTCAGGGTTTAGTTCGAGCTGGTAGTGTTTGGGCTGGAAGCTTTCAAATAATCGAGTAACGGTTTTAGCGCTCATGAGGATCCTCCTTTTAGGTATAACAAGATTTAGGTCAGCGAGCAGGGATAGAAAGTTCTGATCGTTATCTTATTCTATCATGGGACTATTAAGTGATTCACCTGATCGATGGTTCATTGACAGTAGTAGTACGCTCTGTTAAAGTTGAGAGTGTTACGAGGTCGGCCGGAAGGTCGACTTTTTTCATTCACAAGCAACATACCGTATTGATCTGCTGGTTGGCAGAGCCCCACTCATCGATACTTTGGCGCATTGCTACATCCAAATGTGTGACTTGTATATACTGAAAATAAGGAGAAATTAGATGGAATTAGATATCAAACAACTGGCATTAGCAGTTAAGACTATTGCCGAGGAAAAGAACTTACCTGAAGAGACCGTCCAGGAAGTTGTAGAGCAAGCACTTGCCGCAGCATACCGACGTGATTTTGGTGACCGCGAGCAAGAAGTTCGTGTAACCATGAACCTGAACAGCGGCGATGTTGATGCATACGTTACGAAAGAAATCGTTGATACGGTTGAAGACGAGCATTTTGAGATTAGCCTCAAAGACGCACAAGTTATGAAGAAGAATGCAGCTGTGGGTGAAGAGATTGAAGTCCACGCATCTGTTGAGAACTTTGGCCGTGTTGCAGCTCAGACTGCTAAGCAAGTGATATTGCAGCGTTTGCGTGAAGCAGAACGTGAAATCATCATGAACGAGTACGAGGACAAGATCGGCACCGTCATTAACGGTATTGTGGCTCGTGTAGAAGGCCGTATCGTTCGCGTAGATCTTGGTAAGGCTCAGGGCATCATGCCAATGAGTGAACAAATCCAGGGCGAACGTTACTACCCAGGACAACGCCTGAAGGTTTTCTTGAAGGATGTTGAACGCGGTTTCCGCGGTCCACAGTTAGTTGTCTCACGAGGTAACACGCAGTTTGTCGAATGGCTGTTCCGCGCTGAAGTCCCAGAGATGGAAAACGGCGCTGTAGAAATTAAGGGCATTGCCCGAGAAGCCGGCGTACGTAGCAAGATTGCTGTGAATAGCACTGTTCAGGGCGTCGATCCAGTCGGTACCTTCGTTGGTGGCCACGGTACTCGTGTGAACGCTGTGATGTCCGAAATTGGTGAGCAGGAAAAGATCGACATTGTTGTATGGGGTGAAAACACCATTGAATACATCACGAATGCATTGAGTCCGACTAAGGTAACCCACGTGAGCCTAGACGATAACAACAAGAAAGCAAAAGTTGTCGTTCCTGAAGACCAACTCAGTATTGCTATCGGTAA
>JAQGGX010000096.1 GCA_028289075.1 Candidatus Saccharimonadota bacterium
TGATGTGAAGTTCTCTGGTAAATTGCCATTGCCATGGCCAGCCCGTATTTCGCAGCTTCCTATTGCTTCCAATGGCACGACTGCCGATGGCTCAGCTGTAGCGTTTCCTCGTGGTTACGGCCTGACTGCACAGTAGTTGTCACTTATATTTGGTACACATTGTGAAATAATCATTTGCAAATAACACAACACTGGCCTATAACAGTCTGTAGAGGAATTTGTACATTACTAACAAGCGCAGTACACCCTGCGCTTGTTAGTATTTATTTTAAATAACACTTGAGCATCCATGATTACTACTGTATATAGGCCCGAAGGGCTGACCAACCACGGACGGATACCACCTTCATACCCGGAACGCAGAGCTCAAGAACAAGAAGAAGCAAGGCTGCGGGAAGCGGGGAGGGAAAGGCATTTACCAATGGAAGCAGATCTAAGGGGTTACTTTGATCCAACCGAGCAACATACTAAGGTTTCACTTACGGAATGTTTGGATGCTGTCGCCGAGCAGCGGCCGGCAATTGAGGTTCAAGGCTTAGGAAAAGTTGCTGGCCATGAAGTGATGGCCTTGGAAGCCGCCGCTACCTTGCTCAATATGCCTCAGCAGGTATCTGCACTTACTAAAGAGCGCAAGCAGGAGATTACTGACTACGCACACAACAAAGCTGACATTATGGCCGCAGCTGTGGCACGAGCAACGAACGAGCAAATAGACGAACCGTATATTATGGATGGAATCCGCTATTTCCCTCGTGACCCCATGGTGATGGTCGGAAAAGTAGTTGCAAGTGTCGTGCATGAAACAGCAACGGATAACTTTTTTGGTCATCTAGAAGGCGCCGCCGCCGTTGCGTCTATTGCCTGGCATCGCCGTATGGGTGGAGAGGATAGTCGTGAAAGAGAACTTCATGGTATACAACTTTTAAGCTATTTGCATCATGCTCCAAGGGGTCCTATGTCTCCTGAAGTAGACGTGGAGCGTTATCTGATGGCGTCTCCATTGGTCGCCAGTCGGGTTCTGCGGCTGCTTGGCGTAGAGGCACCACATATTGTGGGTGTTACTCGAGCGTTACGATGTATGCCTTTGGCTGAGCGTGTCATGGAAATGGACGCATATGAGGCCTATCTATCTAGAGGTAGATCAGTTGGAGCCGCATTTATTATCAATGAATCCAGCCATCTTCACTATGCTGCCAATATAGCTCCAGTCATCACCATTGAAAAGGCACTCAAGGCACGACAGCAGGCTCATGCAGCGCGAGAGCGAATGGCGGTCGGTGGTCATAAGTTGAGAAGGGCGGCCGATGAGTCTCTTGCCTCATCGTACGCATGGACAGTTCATGGAATTTTCGGTGTAGAGGCACAGGATGTGAGCATCTCTGTACTAAACGAGAAATCCCTTAATTATAGAGGCGTAGCGCTTGCAGTACGGCAGTATATGCAAGCCGCTTAAATTTTAGATTAATTCCTTTTGAATATATTATCTGCTCTGAAGTGCATCGAGCATGACAGCTATCGCCCACCACGCACGTTCGTCAGCCAGTTGTAATGCTTGGTCGCTGAGCTCTAATCGATAATGATCACGGAGCCAAGTTGTCTTTGTGTGTTGCCCAATGACTTCCCCGTTTGGAAGCTTGATATCAAAATGGAACCGGAAGGGAACGGGGATACTCCCAGCAATAGGGATAAATTCCCATACGCGGCGCAAAACAGCAATAACCGGGTCTCGCTCTGTAATGAGTGCTACTCGTTTGCCGTCATTATCAATCAGCTCCCAAGTGCTACGGCCGATGGACGCTCCAAATACCTTTTTAAATACACCCAGAGTTTGACCGGTTTTATCGACGACATTATAACGAGCGCGCAAGTCAATAGTGCGATCGGCCTCGGCTATAAACAATATATTTTTGCGATCCTCATCAGCAAAGAACTCAATCTTTTCCTTGAAAGCAAAAGGCTTTTGACGCACGAGAGCGGCTAGTGAGCCTTGGCTTTCTCCATCAGGTGAATCAAAGATTTTGTATACATTCGTGAAGGCGGTGATTTTCTGATTAACGAAAAATGTTTTGGCAATATTCATACTGCTACTCTAACACGAAACGAAAGGCAGTTGCCCTCTAGAGCTAGTGAAATATGTTGCTGTGAGTCTATGCGTTTTCTTTTAGGCTGAACATATAGGTGAGAAAAGGTACGTCATGGCAGTCAAATTGAACAACAAAGCATATGAGTACGCCAAACAACTGATAAAAGATGGTTTGTATCTTCCTGATGACCGTGATGCCTGGAGCGAGCATCGCCCCTCGACCGAACAGGAAAATGAGTTTATAGCAGCGCACGGAATAGAAGAGTACGCACGGTGGTACTTGGGTATAGATGATGAAGAAAATGAAGATACCAAAGGGCACTATAAATTCCCCTATGGAGATTTTGAAAGAGCCCACCGCTGCGGTGTACTGGCTGCAGAGTCACGTGCCGGGCAGTATAAATATATTGATATAGAGCAAGCCGCAGCCCATCTGCACGGCATGATTGAGGGGGCAAGCTAAACCGCCCACGGGTATGTTTCTGGAAAATCAGTGTCTTTGCCTGTTTCGAGATGCAATGGATGTAGGGCAGTGGTTTTATCGATATAAACAAAGGCGTCATAGCGCTCGGGGAGGAGCGAAGGAACATAATTTCCATGTTCGTGAGAAGGGTCGTAGACAACGCCGATAGCGCGGTGATCTCTGACCTGCCAGAATAATTCACGCTCACCGACTTCATCAGACAGAATAAGTTTATTTACAGGACGCGCTTCGTGCATGAGCCCTTCCCATGAGCCGTCTTTTGCGGGTGGAACTTTCATGACTTCCATGGGGGCATCCCAGTGCTTCCCAGCAATAACCGAACCTTCGTATGAACCAAAGCCGACAAGTACGGTGTTATCCTCGGTTTGCTCCTCACGGATTAGTTGGCCAATGTTAACCATGCCGGCACGTGCCATATCGGTATAGCGCGCGTCGCCGACATGAGTATTGTGTGCCCACACGATTGCTTTGGCGTCTTTGCCATGACGCTTCATGAGGTGGCTCAGTGTCTCGACCATATGATGATCACGTATATTCCAGGAAGCGGCATCACCTTTGATCATGGTGTGGTAATAGTGCTCGGCATTGAAAACGACACGAGCGTTTTGTTCGGCATTAAAGAGCTCCTCGTAATCATCTGCATGTGTCGGCACCTGCTGTCGTAACAGCTGCAAAATCAAGAGCACCTCGGGTTCGCATGATATGGGTGCAAAAGCAGTATCGTATGCATATCGGCTCACATCGCCTTCATACGGCTCAAAGCAACGGTATGCTTCCCGGGCCTTTTGGGCGGCTTCCGGATCGATTTGGTCAAGGTAATCTATAACTGCCGTCATCGAATCCCATAAGCTGTAGACATCAAGTCCATAGAATCCTACGCGCTTATCCTTGGCTCGTTTTTCGTTGTATACATGCATCCATTCGGCTAAGTGCGCAATTTCTGCATTTGCCCACATCCAGGTTGGCCAGCGCTTGTACTGGTGTAGTACCTGACGAGCGCTTTTACCTGCATCGGGATAATGTTTGATATAACGGTTTAGCTCGTAGCAATCCGGCCAGTCTCCTTCAACGGCAATGAATGAAAATCCTTTCTCACTAATAAGCCGTTTACTCATGGCCGCACGCCACTGATAATACTCATGCGTGCCATGAGATGCCTCGCCAAGCAGTACGTACTGCGCATCACCGATTCGTTCCATGAGTGGATCAATGTCATCAAGCCTGTTCCATGCTCGTGCGGTTTCTTCAATTTGTTTTGCCTTCGTTTGTGCGATTTGAACCATGGTCTCTCCTCATACTGTTAAGTAGCTCAATAACTTCTTCGTCGCTTACTTGTTCGAATTCATCATAGTAGGAGCCAACGGCCCCTAAGTAGTTGTCAGCAACTTCAAGTGCAACGATCTTATCGGCATGGCCTTGCAGCTCGCGGGCAACTTCGGCCGGGAGAACCGGCACCGCTACGACAATCTCTGTTGCGCCGCGGTCCTTGGCTTCCTGGATAGCAGCCAACATAGTGAGACCAGTAGCTACGCCATCGTCAACGATAATTGCTGTTTTGCCGTGCAAGGGGACGGCCGGTCGACCCTCAAGGTATAGCAAGCGTCTTCGTACGGCTTCAGCGCGGGCTTCTTTGAGCGCCTGGTCAAACCATTTAGGATCGTGCCTCGAAACCTCTTCTTCGTTGCATACCGGATGGCCACCTTCGGTAACGGCACAAATGGCATATTCAGGATAGAGCGGGTGCCCGATCTTGCGTGGGATGATGAGATCGAGCGGGGCATGCAAATGTTTGGCAATCTCCACGCCAAGTACTACGCCTCCACGGGGCAGCGCGTATACCACGGTTTGTTTGCCTTTATACTCGTCCAAGGCTTTAGCGAGCAGTCGGCCTGCTTCCCGTCTATTTCTAAATCGCATCTATGGCCCCCTTTGAAATAAGCCCAATTATTCAATTATTTGCCATGGTTCACAGACAGTCTATAAGAATTGACACAACTGCCAAGTCTTTATCCTAGTATGTTTTGGGATGGCTCGATAAATAATTATCGCGACGCGCTATAATTTCTTCTTTCATTGCCCGGAAGAGGTGTCTTTGCGTATCGAGAGTCTTCTGTTGACCCGTAGCCCAAAGGGCGAGCCAGTCAATGCTGGCCTCCGCAAGGTCGGGTATGCGCTTGAGCTCTTTCTTGGTACGGCGGCCTAGGTTAGTCTGCTCGATTCGATTGCGGGCTGCTCCGATAAGTCCCCGATAACCTATATAAAGAATGTCTGGCGAACGATGGGAAGACACTTTGTCAAAAGTAGCCCTTATAGGTACTCTCTTTTCTCTTCCTTCAGGAAAGTACGTGTTGTGATGATGCTTTGCATCAGGACCTGGTTCGTTTGATTCCCGATATGAAGCGGGGAGTATGTTCATTTCTGCCCGTTCACAAAGCAGTAAAAATGCTAAACGGGCAAAAATATTCTTTCTTTCGCCCTCAGCAGGAAAACATGGCACATGGTCTGGGAGGCGAGGGTAGTGTATATGATGGCCCATGCCGTGAATTGGAGCTCGCTGTGCCGTGATTAGTATCCTGCCAAGTTCTTCTCTAGTGTGCCGCCGCTCGTTACTGATGGGATCAAGTGAACGGAACCGCGAGAGATATATTTCCATAAGACTTGCCTCTATTGCCGGTATTAACGGTCCACTCTGGTCTCTTTTGGCTTGGTCACTGTAGTTTAGGGCAATTGCAAAGTGTTCCTCTGCGCTTTGAGAGTCGGGAGCGGCAAGCCCCATTTCGAATCGGTACGAACCAAGGCGCATATTTCTCCATGTGTGATCTCCAAAGTGTTCCTCATTGGGGCTAGCAGCCAGTTCATCTTCAAATCGCTGCCGCAATGCATCAATACCTATTTCTGCTGCAGATGGCAGGGATGGAAGATATGCTCTGTGCGCAGGAGAATTCGACATATTCGAAAAATACAATAAAAACAGCAAAGTAGCAAATACAAAAGAATGGTTCATATTAAGCAGTTTGTAAGCTTGTCCAAAATAGGGTAATGCTCATGGTTTTTGGTATAATGGTTGTAAGTACAGAGTGTACAAATAAACATGAAGTGGAAAATTGCTCGTTGGATAACTGTCTTATCCCTGATTTCAGGGGTGGTATTCTTGTTTGTCCTGAAAAGCCCGGTTGTATCGCCTCCTGCTGTTCCATCTATTTCCAAGAATCCTTTTAAGAGCTCAGTCAGAGAAGGGCAAGTAGTAGCCAACGATGAGACTGTTACTTCATCACCTCGGCAGCATGTGGCCGATAGCACTGCTCCGGCACCTGTTCCAAAAAGAGCGGCGGCTCAGAAGAAACCCCGTACAGTTGTTATTAATAACAAGGAATATCCCCTCAGAACGTACAAACCACTCCTGACGCCGAACGATCCCAATGCTTCGCAGTGGTGGGTGACGAACACGAAGCTCAACCAGGCATGGGACACGCCCGCTGGTGGCCATCAAACGGTGCTGGCTATCATTG
>JAQGGX010000021.1 GCA_028289075.1 Candidatus Saccharimonadota bacterium
ATGAAGCTTTCTGTTGTCGACTTTAGCGCGCTGAACGAAGAGGGCGGCGTAAATTTTGGTGGAACCCCCAATATTTCGTATGGCGAGACTTTCGGACTGGCAAAGTGGCTAACGCTCGACCTTAAAGAACTTGAATTAGAAGCGGGTAAAACAGCAGAAATCACCGCGACCATCAACAATGATGACAAGTTACGTCCTGGCGGCCACTACGGTGCGATCATGGTTACTCTGGAGTCAGCGGATGGGTCGACACCCAATACTATTGATACCAGACAAACACTGTCGGCATTGGTCTTTGCCCGGAAAATGGGTGGCGAAAAGTACGATTTGAAACTCGATACGGTGAGCCATGACGGTAACATGTTCAAACTTCCTTCAAAAGTCAGACTGCGATTCTTTAACCCTGGTAACGTGCACGTAGTGCCACGGGGAACGGTAAAAATTGTTCGTGATTCTGATAAGAGGATCGTTGCAGAAGGAACAATTAATGAGGACTCTAACTTTATGTTACCGGAGACTTACCGGCAGTTGTTCGTTAACTTGCGGTCAATTGAGGCTATAGCACCTATGAGCCCGAGCAAATACCATTTAGTAACAGAGTATCGCTATGACGGCTTGGATAAAGTAGCCTCGCGCGCGCAACCATTGTCGTATACAAACCCTAAGTTTTTACTGCTTAGTACTACCGTGATTGCCGGCTTAAGTGCCGCCATCTTTTTGTTTATATACACACGAAAAAAACGTGGAAAATCAGCCCAAAAATTCGAAATTAAGACGCCCCAAAAACCAGAACCAAAAAAGATCATGGACATAACTAAAAAGTAGAAGCTTCTCGGGGTTAAATACTTGTTTTTAATGTGATAAAAGGTTATGCTTGTGACATAGGTCACCAATGACTTTGAGGGGACAAAAATTGAGGGAAACAAAAGTATGCGACGTAAATACACGTACGCGTTAAAACTAGCAGTTTTGCTTGTTATTGGAGCTACTTTAGCCCCTGCTTTTCGTGTGTCGGCGGCCAACCCACAGGTGATAAATTTCCAGGGTAAAGTCGTGAATGCTAATGGCACAAATGTTACAGACGGGAGCTATAGCTTCAGTTTTGTCATGTTTGATGATGCGACCCTCGGTTCTGAAAGCGATGGGTCGCGTGACAAATGGCACGAGCTCAACAAAACCGTTCAGGTAACAAACGGCGTGTTCCAGACATATTTAGGTTCTGCTACGGCCCTGCCTGACTTCAACGCTAACCCGAATCTATATCTGGCTGTAAAGTTCAACGGCGATGTTGCCGGATACATGACGCCTCGTATCCAGATGGCCTCGGTGCCATATGCGCTCAATTCAGATAAAGTCGGGGGCTTGGGCACGGGCAATCTCGTACAACTCGGTCAGGGTCTGCAGGCTGATGGCACCAACAACTCGAGTATTTCAATCAACAAGACTTCTGCTACGGGTAAGCTGCTCGATTTACAGCGCGCTAGCACCAGTGTCTTTTCGGTGAATAATGATGGATCAGTATCGGTACGGAACCAGACAAATGGTTTGACCGCATTTGTCATCCAAAATGCAGCTGGTACGCCGGACAGCTTGTTTGTGGCAAACACCACAAACAACCAAATAAAGATTGGTAATGACACTGCCACGAGCGGTGCAGAGACAACCATGCTGGTCCTTGATATAGCTACAACGGCTAATACACCAACCGGGACAAACGGTGGTATGTTCTATGACACTAACCTCGGTAAATTCCGTTGCTACCAGGGTGGCTGGACTAACTGTATTGCGGCCGATACCTTGCAAACTGCCTACGACAACTCTAGTTCTCCAGCAACTGTACTCCTTGCCGACGGCAAGAATTTTGTGATTAATGCCGCAGATACCACAACCGATCCAAGCGTAATTGTGAACCTGCAGTGTGCAACCTGTTCTGCTAACGGCGGACGCTTTGCCGTCCAGCGCAGTGGTACAGACGTACTCAATGTCGGTCCAAGCGGCTCGGTTAACATTACGCCTACATCTGGCCAAAACGTCATTACGAGCCTGAGCGGTGGTAGCCAGGCGCAGTTCAATGCTGGTACAGCGCCAACCACAGATCTTGTTAAGATCGATAACACCGGTCAACCTGTCACGACTGCCGGCGTAAGCGGGTTGCAGATCAATTACGTTGGTGGTGCTGGCGCAATTGAAGCTTCTGGAGCTCGTATTGATCTGACTCCTGGCAGCACTGCTAGTTCTACATGGAACGGTTTACGTATTGTTGCAAATGCTACTGGCGCTGCAGCAAACGTAAGTCAGAACGGTATGAAGCTGGAGGGACCGACTACTCCAGGCACAGGTACTGATACGGGTATCAATATCGCTACGGGTTGGGATATTGGATTGGCGGTCAACTCAGGCGGTATCCAGCTTGCGGCTATGGATGATCCGACAACACCTACTGCGGGCAATCTGCGTATTTATGCAAAATCGGTTTCCGGAAGGCCTATGTTAAAGGGTATAGGACCGGCAGGTGTTGACTATACTTATCAACCTAGTTTGTTTCAGCAGAGTGTATTTTTAGCTACCCCAGGAAATGGCATCTCAACAAGTACCTATACAACTGTTGGTGGTGGGGCCTTAACTGCGGTCGGAACATTAAATACTGCGTTTGCTGGCTCTGAAGCCTTAGGTTACGCTGGAAATGTTGTGACTGGAGCAGTAAGCGGCAACACGGCCGGTATCAGTAACTCTAACCTTCAGTACTTTAGAGGGTCAGTTGCTAACGGAGCTAGTGGTTGGTTCTATGCTTCCAGGTTCTATCTCCCCGACCTTAATACAGCCTATAGAACGGCGACGGGTAGCCGAATATTCTTTGGTATGACAAGTATAGCGATGGCTACAATGGTGGGTAGCGATAACCCAGTTGCTGACTTCGCAGGGTTACAATTTTCCGGACCGAGAGGTGACACGACTTTTAGGTTTGCCGTTAAAGATAACACTACGATGGCAGTGACTGATACTGCAGTGGTTCAGGCGCAGAACAAGGTGTATCAGTTCTATATGTATGTAGCACCTCAAGGCGGTAAGATTATTTGGCGCCTTGATAACCTGACAGATGGTACGACACCAGTTGAATGTGATATTAGTCCCGCGCCAGCTTGTCCTATAGCCAATCTGCCTCGTGCCAACATAGCACTGCGTGCTGGGTTCCAGATCTCTACTCACCAAGCTCAGGCACGTAACATTCGCTTCCAGCAGCTCTACGTGGAGACTGATCGATAATGCCAAGGTATCAGTATGGCCGTAGAAGTCTCCCCTCGTGGAAGGTGATCGCAGTAGCCACAGGGCTTATTATTGGCGGCATACTCATTGGCATTTCCCTGAATCGTCAAGGCAAGGTTGATGGAAAAGAAGAGATGAGGCAAGTAGTACAAAAAGTTTCCGTCCACTATCTTTTACCTGGGGAGGAGCCGACCTTGGCAACTGTTTCTGATAAATCGAAACTCAGTAAGCAAATCTTTTTTAAGCCAGCCGAAAACGGAGATAAAATCTTGTTCTATGAAAAGAGCAAAATAGTCATAATTTATCGTCCCAATGTGGATAAGATCGTGAGCGTAGGGCCACTGGTAGTAGACTCTCAGGATGCAGGCAATATTCTTGCCAAAATTGCCGTAAGGAATGGTACGAACAATAATACAAAGCATGATGAACTCAAGGCCCGCATTGCATCGGCTTTACCAAATAGCCAACTCGTAGAAGACACTAAAGCTGTAAGAGATTTTCCTCAAACAATTGTAGTTGACCCGACGGGTGGTAAGAATAAAGCACTGGCTGAGCAGGTAGCTGATCTTCTGGGGCTTAAAACAGGGCAAATGCCACTTGGTGAAAAACAAACGAGTGCAGATGTTTTGATTATTACGGGTACAGACTAATTTCTGATCGTTATTTGGTTGATCGGCTCGTAGATGTTGGTCCTGTCCAAATTACGCCGATTGTTAATGACAAAAAATAAGTCGTAGACCTCGTTAGGACTTAAAAACAGCTAATGCTACAATGAAACTACTTTAAAAACGTAATGATATAAAGAGTGCGGAGAGAGATCTAGCTCAATGACCCGCCAGCAACCTGTGGATTAACTATAAGGTGCTTCGTCTAGCCCTGGCGGTCAGGGAAAGATGTTTTTGCGGCATATGCTTCAAATATCCTTTCTCTATGGCTCGGCCAAGAAAGGATATTTTTATGCCCCAAAATACTAATGTAACCCGTTTATTTACGAGCGAATCTGTTTGTGCGGGACATCCGGACAAAATCTGTGACGCTATTAGCGATGCCATTGTAGACGCGATTCTCGCACAAGACCCACACTCTCGAACAGGTATCGAAACAGTAGCAGGTGCAAATCAGATTAGTTTGTACGGAGAAACAAAAACTACTGCCAAAATTAACTACGAAGAAATTGTCCGCGAAACGGTAAAACGGCTTGGATACACTAATCCAGCATGGGGATTTTCTCAGGAATCAATCTTCAGCAATGATGTCCATGAGCAGTCTCCGGAAATCGCATTGGGAGTTGACCAGGATGGAGCAGGTGACCAAGGTATGATGTTTGGCTATGCATGTACCGAAACACCGGAACTCATGCCGTTGCCGATTGCGCTTGCACATGCACTGGCTCGTAGAATCGATGAAGCCCGTGAGAGCGGTGAACTCACATGGTTGCGACCGGATGGCAAAGCACAGGTGACAGTGCGCTATGAAAACGACAAACCAGTCGCTATCGAAAAGCTCGTAGCTGCCGTTGCTCATGATGAGGAAACTGCCGCTGAGCAGGTTCGTTCGGATATTATCGAACATGTTTTCAAGCCCGTTTTGGAACATTATAAATTTGATCTGCCGGGTGACGAAGATATCATCGTGAATGGTACCGGTCTCTGGCATATCCCTGGACCAGAATCTGACGCAGGCTTAACTGGTCGCAAGATTGTGGTCGACACGTACGGCGGCTATGCGCGTGTGGGTGGTGGTGCATTCAGCGGCAAAGACCCAAGTAAGGTTGATCGCTCTGGTGCATATGCCGCTAGATATATTGCTAAAAACATCGTGGCCGCGGGACTAGCCACAAAGTGTGAAGTCGGGCTTGCCTACGTTATTGGACAGCCGCTACCGCTGATGCAGACGATTGAAACATTCGGCACGGCTACCGTGAGCGATGAAGAACTATATGCGTTCAAGGATCAGCTGATCGATACGTCGGTGAAGGGAATCATCGAGAAGTTAGATTTGGCTCGGCCAATCTATTCGCAGACTTCGGCCTATGGCCACTTCGGCAAAGAAAACTTGCCGTGGGAACAGATCGTTAAAGTGTGATAAACTGCTTTAGATTTAACTAAGGAAACCCCGTGCCCCGAGCCGATAAACTGCCGTATAGATTTTTTGATGTCCTGATAATTTTGTTTGTAGTAACCCTCATTGTCAGTAACATCGGTTCTACCAAGATTGTTGAGATCGGTCGGCTTGTATTTGATGGTGGCACGATTCTTTTCCCGCTTGCCTACATACTTGGTGATGCTATTACGGAAGTTTACGGTTTCCGTAAGGCTCGCCGGGTTATCTGGCTTGGGTTTGGCGCATTACTCATGATGGTAGTTACTTTGGGTGCTATTCAGTACATGCCGGCAGCTACAGGATGGGATGGTCAGGTTGCGTATGAACGTATTGCAGGCGTAGTGCCTAGAATTGCACTAGCCAGTATGGCGGCATATCTAGTCGGCGAATTTGTGAACTCCATTCTTCTTGCAAAGCTTAAAGTATCTATGAAAGGCAAAAGATTCTGGCTCCGCAGTCTTGGCTCGAGCGTAGTTGGGCAGGGACTTGATACGGTTATATTCTCCCTGATTGCCTTTGCTGGCACGATGCCAAACAACGTACTTATTAGCCTGATGGTGACGGTCTATGTTATGAAGCTTGTATTTGAGGTGGTCGCCCTACCCGTTACGTACTGGTTGGTTGCTAAACTTAAAAAACATGAAGGTATTGACGTCTACGAAGACCCTATGGAAGTGCTGGCTCCACGAGCGGTTCGGACGACGTAACGCCAAAATAGTGGCTTAGGTACTGTTCTTTGAATTCAAGGAAACTGCCATCATCAATACTGCCTCGAATGCGATCAACGAGATCAACGACAAAATATTCGTTGTGAATTGAGGCAAGTGTTAAGCCTAAAATTTCATTGGCACGGAGTAAGTGGCTTACGTATGCACGAGTGTAATTGGTGCAAGTGTAGCAAGCACAGTCTGGATCGAGCGGTGTAAAGTCGGCTTTGTACTGGGCATTTTTGAGGTTGATACGACCTTCATTAGTATAGATGGCACCGTTACGGGCCTGGCGTGTGAACGCTACGCAGTCGAAAGTATCGATACCGTATTCAACGCCTAAGAATAAGTCACTGATCTGATTGCCCATACCGAGCAAGTGACGTGGTTTGTCTTCTGGTAATTCTTCGCAGACCCAGCGAACGGCTGTTTTGATTTCTTCGGGT
>JAQGGX010000077.1 GCA_028289075.1 Candidatus Saccharimonadota bacterium
GGCACCTGCATATCTTTAGCATTTGCAGCGTCAGCAATATGAGGCTTTAACCTCATAATTTCGAAGTAATCCTTACTGTCAGCAATAGCCTTCTGTGTGTTTTCGACTAAGAAGCTAATGGTAAATATTGGGATGCGTATCTGGAGCGCGTACAGGATCAATGCCACTGCTTGTCCAGGCGTCAGTTCACCATGCGCTGCCTCCGCAAAAATGTATGCGTACACACCGAGGAAGATAACGTTCAGGATCAACCTCCGCTGGACGTCTTTAATGTGCCAGTATTTTGACTGCGGCTTGTTGATGCCAACGACTTTTTCGGCGTGCTTGCCAAAAAATTTAAGTTCCCGGTCTTCCTGAATAAAACTCTTTACAACTTTAACCTGAGAAATTGCTTCCGCAAAACGGCCTGTCGCTATGTCCGAGTGATGATTCTTTTGTTCCTGGTAGCGTTGCCAAACACTACTACTTCGAAGTGTCATAAGAATATATACCGGATACAGCGCAAACAGCATGATCGCTACTTGCCAGCTATAAATGGCAACGATAACCAGCGAAAAGACCGTACTGAAGATAAACTGCAGGAAGTTATTGCTCATCATCTGCATAAAGTTGGTAATCTGCAGGATTGAACGGTTCAAGCGGTTAATAATTTTGCCGGATAATTCGCGGTCAAAGTAGGCTTGCGGTAATGACATCAAATGACTAAAGTAGCGCATACTCAAAATCTTATTGAGCTTAGCCGACATTTGGTCACCCAAATATCCACTGATATTACTGAAAATGTTCGAGAACAAGTCCATGAGGAAGATGGCGACCGCAATCATCACGACGTAGCGCACACTCGCCCCCGTGCCCTTGCGGATTTCATCAATTGCCCATCCAGTCAGCAGTGGCTGTAATAGCGTCATGAGGCTAAGCAGTACTGTAAAGACACTGATAACAATGTAGTACCGCCACAGTTCTCGTGCGGACAACAACAATTTGAATATATGTTTCATCTAATAAAGCTTAACATGTTAAGTTAATATTTGTTATTACACTCGTTCGGCACCAAGCTCGGCTTTTGCATTTATTGCAATCGTGTCGAGCAGACGATTCACCTCCTGATCTGTCAGCGTTCGTTCATACGACGCTATAGAGATGCGGAAAGCTATTTGCTTGTAGGCCTCTTGCGCATCCTTTTGATAGATATCAAGCGGCGAAACCTGTGCAATCGTATTGCGCGGCTTGGACGTCTCGAGCTGTGTGGCTACGACATCATGTAAAGCTTGATATGCTACTGTCCCTGGTACGCGAAGTGAAATATCCTGGGTAACCCGGGGAAAGCGTGGAATAGTTTGATAGCTCTTGCCCGCTTTCTCTGCCGCTTCAAGCAGCTCCTCGAAGCCGATTTCGAATCCTGCAGTATGAGCTGGCAACTTCAGAGATTTCTTGACTGTGTCTTTGTACTCGCCGACCATACCCAGCAAGATATTGCTGTCTTTCACATGGATCAGTGCAGCCCGTTTCAGGTCAAATGGCTGGATAACCGGGCATTTTTCTTCCAGATCATCTTCCTGAATGAATGGTGTGTACACCAGTGATATCCCAAGGCGTTCGGTCAAATAGTCGAGGTATTTGCGTGCTTCATAGTACGCAGCACCTGACGCTGGGTCAACGACTTTATCATTTGCAGCGTACACGAGAGAGATCAGGTTGGCCTCTTTCGGCAGGTTCCCATCTTCGGTATGAATTTTGTTGTGCGCCTTATTAATTTCAAAGAGCGCAAACTGGTCAAAGCCAGCCTTGAGATTCAGATGGACTTTATCAAGCAGACTTGGCGTCAGGCTCATCCGGTAATACTGGAGATCAGGGCTTAACGCATTTGATAATCGATACGCCTTCTCTTTGTTCTGGTCGACTTTATCAAGCAAGTTGCCATGCACAAAGTTATAGGTCAGCAGTTCGTTCGCTCCGCCGCGCACTAGAATGTCGCGAATTCTACTCTTAAAAGCAAAGAATTTGTCGGGTTCAACAGGACTAACTGATCGATGTGGGAGCTCTAAAGGCAAATGGTCAAAGCCATACAAACGGCCGACTTCCTCAACGACGTCTTCAGCGATTGCAATATCAGTTCGCCAGAATGGAGCACGAACGGTGAGGTTATCGCCATCAACATTCACCTCAAACTCAACATTTCGGAGTAATTGTGCCATTTCGTCCGCCGATAAATCAAAGCCAAGTCGAGCATTGATAAACTGACGCGTTACCGCAACTGCCGGATACACTGAATTACGCTCCAGCATATCCTCTGGCAAGTGGTTGTCATCGATGACCGGGCTGGCAACCTTGCCGTCTGCAAAAGTGCGGATTTCATCTACGATTTTCGCGAGTACTGTTGCAGTCTGCAGCGGGCTTTGACCCTTATTGAAACGTGTTACAGCGTCGGTGAATAGCCCATGGGTCATTGCAGTGCGACGGATCGAGTACATATCGAAGTTAGCTGATTCGATAATAATGTTCTTGGTCTGCGCGTCAATCTCAGTGTCGCCACCGCCCATGACACCACCAACGCCGATGAGCTTATCATTGGTCGCAATCATAATAGCCTGCTCGCGAGGTTTAATCTCTTTACCGTTCAGAAGTGTAATCTTTTCGCCTTCCCTTGGGTGACGGACAACTATCGTTGCCTGAGTAGCGCCAGCATCCTGGGCGACCACTTTGTCGTAGTCATAAGCATGCAGCGGCTGACCGGTCTCAAGCATAAAGAAGTTGGTATAGTCGACGATATTGTTAGTCGGCCGGATACCGACACGAGACAGCGCAATTTGCAGCCATACGGGGCTTGGCTTGACAGCGACACCACTCATCGTGATAGCTGTGAAGCGCGGTACGAGCCCTGGAATTTCGTTGCGCACGTCCAGCTTTAGCTCATCAGTTTCTACCCCGGGGAATTCAGGGTTACTTCGGTACCATTCAGGGCTCTTATACGGACGATGCTGGATACCCTCGAGTTCACGGGCAATACCAAGCTGACCAAAGCAGTCAGGGCGATGCGTGAACATTTTGTTTTCCATATCAATAACCACATCGCCTTCGAGGTTGTAAGCCTTGGTAAATGGCGTACCGGGAGCGGCGTCAGTATCGAGTTCTAATATGCCGTCATGGCTATCGCCAATAGTGAGTTCTTTGGGGCTAGCGAGCATGCCGTTGCTGACGACGCCGCGAAGTTCACGTGCTTCCATCACAAAAGGATCAGCCGCACGCGTACTTGGAACGGTACTGCCTGGTGGCAACCATGCAACCATCAATCCTTCACGTACATTCGGTGCTCCGCAAACAACTTGGACATGTCCATTTTCGTCCCTCTTGACATCGGGTGTAATACCCCCGTCGTCAATCGTGCAGACACGCAAACGATCCGCGTTGGGGTGTGGGGCGCAGCTCATGACTCTAACAACAACGACGCCGTCAAAGCGTTCGCCATAAGGTATTGTCTCCTCAACAGCGCCTAGTTGGGCGCCAATTTTCTGGACAATCGTCTCAACACCCTCCGGCGCAGGATTGCCCGCAGAGCCATAGTGTTCGTTTACAAAACGAATTGCGTTAAGACTTATCTTCATGAAAACTGCCTCAAGAACTCTAATTTACCTGATTCAAAGTGACGAACGTCTTCGATGTCATGCTTCATCATGACCAGTCGATCAATACCGCCACCCCATGCAAATCCAGTATACTCGCTTGGATCAATGCCTGCTTCTTTTAATACATTTGGGTGGATCATGCCGCAACCAAGCAGTTCAATCCAGCCGGACTGGCTGCAGACGTTACAACCCTTTTTGTCGCAGAATGGGCAGCTGAGCGCGAACTCAAAAGAGGGTTCCGTAAATGGGAAATAGAATGGCTGGGTCTTTACTTCTATCTCTTTCTGGTAATACTCCTGCAGGAATGTCTTCAGTGTCGCGATCAGGTTTCCAGCGTGAATGCCCTTGCCTACATAAACGCCCTCCAGCTGATAGAAGGTATGCTCATGACGAGCATCGAGGTCTTCGTTACGGAAGACACGACCAGGAATCACCACGCGGATATCGTCGCCCTGTTCCAGCTGCTCTTTGTATTTCTTAAGCACGCGGTTCTGCATCGTTGATGTGTGCGCAGGCGCAATGAGTCCTTCAGTTGTCATGAAGGTATCATAGTCGTCACGAGCCGGGTGGCCCTCTGGAAAGTTCAGTGCGCCAAACATATGGTAATCATCATCAATCTGACGCGATTCGATGGCGTTGAAACCCATACGATAAAATATGTCCAGGATATGGTCGAGCTCTGCCATCAATGGGTGCTTGCTGCCTGCTTCGGTATCAAGCAACTTTGGCCGTTTGTTTGCTGGAGTGTTCACATCGAACGGAGCCGTTACATCGATAGGTGGCAATGCACTGGCTACTTCCGCAGCGTCTGCAACCAGGTCTTCGAGCTCAGCCTTTAGCTGGTTGATTTCTTTTCCGAACACACCGCGTTCTTCCGGGGGCAACTGGGGGATTTCGGCGTAGAGCGACCTGAGTTCTACTGATTTTAATATGTCGCTTTTGTTTTCGAGTATTTCAAGTTTTTCTTTGAGCACACTCGCAACATCAGCTATTTTCTGATTTTGGTAATTCATTATGTAGCGATTATAAAGGATGAATAGAAGTTTTTTAAGAAGATAATAACTTCTTTTTCTCTAGTACGTCATTAACTAAGGTCGATTTGTCCACATTTAGCCTTTACCCATACTCTTGTTACAATGAACCTATGGCTAATTTCTCATTTGATATCGTTTCAGAATATGACAAAGCGGAGATGAACAACGTCTTCGACCAAACCAAGCGCGAAATGGACAACCGCTACGACTTTAAGGGTACTCCTGCCGAGGTAGAATGGCTCAACGCCGAAAAGACCGGACTCAAGGTGACCGGCAATGGTGATTGGCAGATTGACGCCATCCTCGACATTGTCCGCAAGAAGCTGGCTTCCCGTGACCAAAGCCAGAAAGTGCTCGATACCTCTAAGGAATCAGTAGACAGCAATCTTAAGACAACCAAAGAAGTCCCATTCAAACAAGGACTTGACCAGGATAAGGCGAAGAAGATGACTGCGCTTATTCGTGAACACTACCCAAAGGTAAAAGCCCAAATCCAGGGCGATGCCGTACGTGTCGTGAGTAGCAGTAAAGACGACTTACAAAACGTTATGAACCTCTTGCGCGGTCAGGATTTTGATTTCCCAATCGCTTTTAACAATTACCGTTAGCACGTTATACTAATACTTATGAATGAAAACCAAGAAAATCTCTTGGAGGCTGCAAAAACTGTCTTGGAAATGAACAACCAAGGCACATACACCATACCG
>JAQGGX010000087.1 GCA_028289075.1 Candidatus Saccharimonadota bacterium
TCTCTAGAGCTAACCCTAAAGCTTTTGATTTACCTTCTTGTTGGTCGCTTGTCTTTCGGTCTTTGGTATCTGCCATTTCACGCTCCTCCCCGTCTGTAATAACACAGTATTTAGTAAGCCTAGTATATCAAAAATCTCTCAATTAATCTGGTGACCTCAAAGACGTTTATGTTTTCCCTTAATATTGCTAGAATCGTATGTAGGATGAAATACAAAAAACAAGCAGGTTTTACACTAGTCGAAATTGTCGCTGTTATGACAGTTATCGGCGTTCTGGCGAGCCTAACCTACTCAGTTATCATCCCGAATTATAGGGAGCGAACCTATTACACCCGCAGCATGACAGAACTCAACAGTATGGGGAACGCGTTTAAACTCTACGTTGCCAAATATAATGATTATCCGCCCGATGCAGCCCGAAACGTTCCTGCCGGTATCAAGGAGTTCGTACAAGGCCAAGAAGGCAACAATACCTGGCCGGCTGCCCCCTATCCCAGCTCAGTTTACGACTACGAAAACTGGCCAGCAGACGCTTACGGACCTCAGACGTATCAGGTTAGCATTCGTTTATGTAACGCCGGCGATGATGCTACCTGTAAAGCCAACGCCAAAAAGTATTTGGGCGATTACGTTGACGCCAGCGTGCTCGATCAATGGGATAGCTACAGTTCGATGTACTACTGCCTCAAGGGTACGTGCAGGTCGCATCAAGATAGACCGGTTAGCCATCCCGGTTACTGCGTCAATTGCGGCAAAAAATCTAAAGTTTTCTAAGAAGCATCCTTAAGGTTCTACACTTCTTATGCTTATTCTTATATAATGGCCATAACATATGCGTATATCAGATTCGTTAGTCGAAAAGCTCCTGAGGGGTACAGGGGAAGTTTCCGAGGAACAGTTAAAAGGTCTTCGGGAACAAGAGGCTGCCGAGAAAAAGCCGCTTCAAGACCTGGTTATTTCGAGTAACCTTTATTCGGAAAAAGATCTTACGAAACTATACGCGGCCGAAGTTGACGTACCGTTCATCGAACTCAACGCTAAGGAAATCAAACGCGAGATCTTGCGTCTTATTCCTGAACGCATCGCCAAACAATACCGTGTCGTGCTATTCGGCGTCGAAGAAGACGGCTCAAAATTGCTTGCAATGGAAGATCCTGATGATATCCAGGCGATTAACTTCCTGAAGAAACAGTTAGGCGAACAGATCAAAGTACACGTCGCGACTACTTCAAATATTCAAGCTGCCCTCGATCAATACCGTGGCAACATTAGCTCGGAGCTGACAAAAGTCATTTCACCCGAAGACCAAGAAGAAGAGCTCGAAGAGGAAATCGATGAAGAAGACCTTGCCGAGGACTCCCCCATTGCCCAGACCGTAAACCTGATCATTGAGTACGCCGTTAAGTCAGGAGCCAGCGATATTCACATTGAACCGCGTGAGAGCTTTGTTGTGATACGTTACCGCGTGGATGGCATTTTGCGTGAAGCGAATAAGCTGCCAAAGAAAGTCTTGGGCGCACTTGTTTCTCGTATCAAGATCCTGTCCAATCTAAAGATTGACGAACGCCGCGCTCCTCAAGATGGTCGTTTCAAAGTACAGATCAGCAGCGAACTCTATGCCCTCCGTGTTTCTACACTTCCAGTAGTTGACGGCGAAAAGGTCGTTATGCGTATATTGACCGAGGGTAGCAAAGCAGCCACTCTGCAAGAATTGGGCTACTGGGGATCTTCGCTCGACAGTATCAATAAAGCTATCGTTCAGCCGCACGGCATGATCCTGGTTACCGGACCAACGGGATCAGGTAAATCTACCAGTCTTTTCAGCGTGCTCAGCATGCTCAACAAACCTTCAGTGAATATCTCTACCGTTGAAGACCCGGTTGAATACCGCATTATCGGTACCAACCAGACGCAGGTAAACGTCAAAGCCGGTATGACTTTTGTAAATGGCCTTCGCGCCCTACTCAGGCAGGATCCGAATATCATCATGGTGGGTGAGGTTCGAGACTCTGAGACTGCCGGGCTTGCCGTGCAGGCCGCTCTAACCGGACACCTTGTGTTCTCAACCCTGCACACCAACAACGCTGCCACCTGTTTGCCGCGTTTACTCGATATGAACATTGAGCCATTCCTGATTGCCAGCACTGTGCGTGCAGTGGTGGGACAGAGACTCGTGCGTCGGCTCTGCGTTGATTGCCGGGAGTCAGTCACACCGGACGCACCAACGCTCAAGCAAATTGCAGATATCTTTGGTACCAGCAATGCAAACACCATGAAGCATTATCACCAACTTGAGCAATCAGCTCTTGAGGGTGGTATCGGTAAATCAAACACCGGCAAGACTGCCGAATCGGCATCACAATTATCAACCACTGAATCGAAGATCAATCGTATATGGAAAGCTCACGATGGTGGCTGTAATAGTTGCAATCACACCGGTTACAAAGGACGAATGGGTATCTATGAAGTTCTCGATAACTCTTCCAATGTCCAGAAATTAATCGTCAGCAATGCCACGAGCGACGTCATCCAGGAAGAAGCCATGAAGAACGGTATGGTCACGATGCAGGTCGACGGTTTCATCAAGGCGCTACGCGGACAAACAACCATCGAAGAAATTTTGCGCGTAACGAGCGAGAAATAATCCTATGAAATTCAGTTATACCGCCATCACCAAAGACAACAAAACCATCAAAGGTACGATGGAAGCCACGAACCGCGAAACAGTCGTTGCGGCACTCAACCGCCAAGGCGCTCGTCCTGTACTCGTCAAACTTGAAGGAGCAAAAAGCGGCACTCACAAGTGGGGCAAAAGCGTAAAACTCAAAGACCTCGTTGTCTTCACCCGTCAGCTATCAACCATGGTATCAGCCGGCGTGCCGCTAACCCGTTCACTCGCAACACTGCAAGGACAGACCGAAAATAAGTATTTTAAAGAAGTAATTTCTGGCATCATGAAAGATGTCGAAGGCGGTATTGCTCTGGCTGACGCATTCGCTAAATATCCTAATGTGTTCTCTGAGGTGTATATCAACATGGTCCGTG
>JAQGGX010000094.1 GCA_028289075.1 Candidatus Saccharimonadota bacterium
GCTGAACTCTGAATACGACATGAAGCGGGTCATCCTGGTCCTTGCGTACGAAGAGCGCGGTGGAGAAGACGTTGATAAGCAGGCTAAGGAGCTTATTGCGGAGTATAAGAAACACTTCATGCATGCCATGGCCGTGAAGCATCCCAAGGATATCCCGGGGGAAGTTATCGGTAAGGGCGGTAACATTACGTTTGCAGGTCGCGAGCTTGAAAAGTATCTGAAAGAGCAAAAAATTGACCCAGCTAACGTTATTCTTACGACGCTGGACTCAGACAACCGACCTCACCCCAAGTATTTGCCAGCAGTAAGCTATCTATATGCTGTTGCACCAGAACCAACCAAAGTATCATTCCAGCCAATCCCGATGTTTACGAACAACATTTGGGATGCACCGGCACCTATGCGTGTTATCGCAACCGGTAATTCATTCTGGATGACGGTAACGACAATGCGCCCTCATATGCTTCGTAACTTCTCGGCTCACGGGCAGAGTATGAAATCATTAATCGATACCGACTACTGGAGTGTTCGTACGATCGTAGAGGATGGACACCAATTCTGGCGCACGTACTTCCGTTACGATGGTAAACACGAGGTCTACCCGATATTCCTGCCGATTTATCAGGATGCGGTGCTTTCGACTACGTATATCAAAACCTTGAAGGCACAGTTTATACAGATTCGTCGCTGGGCCTGGGGAGCTTCAGATATTGCGTATGTACTTGAAACAGGTTTCTTCAAGCCAAACAAGGTACCGAAATTTGACCTCATAGCCAAGTTCCTGCGTTTGCTCGAAGGACACATTAGCTGGGCTACAGCGCCTTTGATATTGGCATTCTCAGCCTTTATCCCATTGCTGTTCAACCCTAAAGATTACGCTGCAAACCAGCTACCTATAATTGCGAGCAATATTCAGACAGTTGCTATGGTAGGAATTACCGTAACATTGTTCTTCAGCCTCAAGACGTTGCCTCCTAAGCCGGAGCGCTACAAGTCGCACAGATCACTCTTTATGATTCTTCAATGGGTGTATCTGCCGGTGACGACGATTGTTTACAGTTCGTTCGCGGCATTGTACTCGCAAACGCGGCTTATGTTTGGTAAATACCTTGGGAAGTTTGATGTCACTGACAAAGCAGTTGTGACGGCCGAGAATAAGAAAATAATGTAATCTGACCTTCTGGCTGACAAAATTTAATCAGTAGGGTGGAACGCTCGGTAGTGTGTGGCAGCTATCTTGTCGAAACGTTCCAATATAGCGGCGGTAATTTCAGCAATTACCACTTTTTCTATACTTGCATCTTGAATATGTGGATACAGAGCTGACAGAACAGTCTCTGTTAGGGCCGTAGCGTCGCTTACGGCGGTTTTTCGGTGTCGTAGGCTGTCATAGACACTCAAGAGTAATGTATCGCGGGAGAACGCTTGTAATGACTTTCCGTGCCGGACCTGTAAGGCTTGTTCAGTGTTTACCGCTTCTAATGTAGTAAAGACAGCCTGGCAGGCAAGGCATTTGCGCCTCCTCCATACCTGATTAATCCGCTTCTGATGACGGGAGTTCACAACCTTTGTTTCGTTGCCGCAATAGATACATACCATGTCTATATATTGTCATAACGCTATTGTTTTACCAAGTGGAAAAGTAGGGGATAACTGTGAAAAGGGTTAAAAGAAGTCAAAAAGCCCCGGGAATAGTCCCGGGGCTTTACTCGATAATTTTTTGCTCAGTATTATTTACTGGCTAAAATTTGGCGAGTTCGTCGTATACGACTGGTACTCTTTGAGGAAGTTATTTCTTCATAGAACAACGTGAACTCCTCAAGAGTTTTCGAAATGGTACTCAAAAATGAGCGCCTCCCATTTAACCCGGTTATGGTAACACAAAGTCCTTAGTAAGTCAATGAGTGCATGTGGTTGTGTTTCGTACGAGATGCCGTCTTGTATACAAAAAACATCAACAATACAGGGGTGTTTTTGAGGGTAATGGCACCATAAAAGTATAAGTTTTTACAATATTGTACGACATTCCAATTATGCTTAGTTTGTTAAGGAATGATAGAGCGATCGGCTGCTGCTGGTGCCTATAAACTTTTTTTGGAATAGTTGCTCTTACCCCTTAAATACGCTATAGTTTTTGGAGTATTAATGCGTGGGCTCTTAGCTCATTTGGCTAGAGCGCATCCTTGACGTGGATGAGGTGAGAGGTTCGAATCCTCTAGGGCCCACCAATACATAGCAAATTATGATATCCTCGAAAGCTTTATGCAGATGAGGATATTTTTATTTGGGGACGGTTTATAAGCGTATATCATATGTGGTATCAACAGGGAATAGTTATCCCCAGGTGGATAGTTTCTTAAAAAACTACATATAAGTACTAGCTTTATAATACTAGTACGTGTATAGTTATGGGTAAGGTGAAGTTTTGAGAGGGGTTTTCCCCTCACGGAAACAGTTGAGTGCATTTGCGAGATCACTCAACTGTTTTTATTTACAGGTATGTAACAGAGGTATATACTGCCATTAAGTGATGATGTAGTCTCACCAACTACGGAGCTTCGTTTACGGCTGTAGCGTAACGTTATACGCAACAGCATAAGTGCCCTACGAAACTTTACTGAAGTAGGGAAGTCCGGTGGAACCGCCTGATTGTGCGACATAGCAATTAGGTCCGAGACGCGCTTGATAATTACATGGGATGTGTATTTATCTAGCGCGTTTTTCATTTATTTTAAAAGGAGAACCGTATGAGTAACCAACCAGATAAAATATATGCCATGCGCCACAGTTTAGCGCATATCATGGCGACTGCCATTCAGCGTTTATGGCCGACTGCAAAGTTTGGGGTAGGGCCGGTAGTGGAAAATGGCTTCTACTATGACATTGATCTTGGGGAGCAGAAAATATCTGAAGATGACCTATCTCGTATTGAAAAAGAGATGCAGAAAATCGTTAAGGAAAACCAGACGTTTGAGCGGTTCGAACAATCTGTTGATGAAGCGATCGAATGGGCAAAGACAGGCAATCAACCGTATAAGCAAGAGCTGCTCAACGATCTTAAGCGGGCCGGCACAACAATCGCAAAAGATCTCGATGCGTCCGAGCTTGGGCTTGAAGCGCAAGAGGGCAGCAAGGTAGAGAACGTATCTTTCTATAAGAATGGTGACTTTACGGATCTTTGCCGTGGCCCTCATGCTGAATCAACCGGTAAAGTCGGTGCGTTTAAACTCATGCGTGTGTCGGGTGCATATTGGCGTGGTAAAGAGGGCAATCCTCAGATGCAACGCGTGTATGGTGTTGCTTTTGATACTGATAAAGAACTTCGTCAGTATCTGGCAATGCTGGAAGAAGCTAAGAAACGCGATCACCGTAAACTCGGCCAGGAACTCGATCTGTTCCTTTTCTCAGATATGGTTGGCTCAGGACTACCGCTGTTTACTCCCCGTGGAACAGTACTGCGTGATGAGCTAGCTGCATTCTCGAATGAACTGAGGCAACAGTATGGATTTGAGAAAGTATGGACACCTCACATTACAAAGAAAGACCTGTACGAAGCATCCGGTCACTGGGCAAAGTTTGGCGATGAGCTGTTTCTCGTGAAGAGCCAGGAGACCAGTGATGAACTGGTCATGAAGCCAATGAACTGCCCGCATCATACCCGTATTTATGCGAGCCAGCCACGCAGTTACCGCGATCTGCCGGTACGTTACCTCGAGACGACAACGGACTATAGGGATGAAAAGACAGGTGAGCTCGGTGGGCTGAACCGAGTTCGGGCGCTTACGCAGGACGATAGCCATGTATTCTGTCGATCTGACCAAATTGAGGATGAGATCAATAACTTACTAACGGCAGCTCGTGATCTGTACGCAACTGTTGGTATGGGCTTGCGTGTACGTCTCTCATATAGAGATGATAGTGATGCGTACTTGGGTGCAAAAGAATTATGGGAAAGCGCTCAAGGCCAACTCAAAAATGCGGTTATCGCAAATGGTCTCGATTACTTCGAACAAGAAGGTGAAGCCGCATTCTATGGTCCAAAGATTGACTTTATGGCCTCAGATGCGCTTGGCCGTGAACACCAGGTAGCAACAGTACAACTTGATTTTGTGCAGCCTGAACGCTTTGGCCTTGAGTTTACCAGCGAGGATGGCAGTAAGCAGCAGCCGGTGATGATCCACAGTGCGTTGCTCGGATCTATCGAACGGTTCCTGTCTGTCTATATCGAGCATACTGCTGGCCGCTTCCCAATCTGGGTTGCGCCTGAACAAGTCCGGTTAATTACCGTAAATCAGGAGCTCGTAACCACGGATTTTGCTGCCAAAGTTTTGCAAGAGGCGAAGAGCCTCGGCTTGCGCACCACAGTCGATAATAGCAACGAATCAGTCGGCAAGAAGATCCGTGCCGCTGAGCTCATGAAGGTGCCGTATACTGTCGTGATCGGTGAAAAAGAAATTGAATCAGGCAAGGTAGTGGCTCGTATTCGCAAAGACCTCGAGGTTGCTACTGAGCATCAGCCTATAGGTGTCAGCGAGTTCCTAAAAACCGTAGCTAACGAAGCCAAGAGTCGCGTTAATAAGACCTCGTTGTAGGGATACTTGTAATGGATGATGGTAACTTCAGGGATCGAGTCGAGGCGCTGGTGGCGCAGATTCCTAGAGGCAGAGTCATGACGTATGGGCAGATTGCTGCGCTGTGCGGCAACGCCAGGGCAGCCCGAATTGTTGGCGGTATTGCTCACTTTG
The DNA here is from genome assembly GCA_028289075.1 of Candidatus Saccharimonadota bacterium. Taxonomy (GTDB): domain Bacteria; phylum Patescibacteriota; class Saccharimonadia; order Saccharimonadales; family JAQGGX01; genus JAQGGX01. The sequence continues at coordinate 4,746 of JAQGGX010000094.1, forward strand.
GTGATCCTGATTTGCCGTGGCAACGCGTTGTTAACAAACAAGGCGGTCTAGCTCGGGGTTATCCCGATGGATGGAACGGTCACAAGCAAGTCTTAGAAGCAGAAGGCGTACAGGTTAATGCGGACTATAGAGTTAATGTGGAGGATCTATTATGGTGGCCAAGATAAGTCCGCTCATTGTTATTGTTGGAGAGACAGCTTCAGGCAAGACAGCTGCGGCAATTGAGCTGGCTAAAAAGTTTAGTGGTGAGATTATCTGCGCTGATTCACGAACAGTGTATAGGGGCATGGACATAGGTACTGCCAAACCAAGCGCTGAGGAACAGTCCCGGGTTCCGCACCATGTGATTAATGTCGTAGAACCTAACGAGCTATTCACGGCTGCAGACTTTAAACGCCTAGCCAATGAGGCTATTGAAGATATTTATGCTCGTGGGAAGATACCGATCATGGTTGGGGGAACCGGGCTATATGTCGACAGTGTTTTGTTTGATTTTCAGTTTCGCCCCAAAGCAGATCCTGAGTTACGTAAGAAGCTAGAAGCTATGACGGTCATAGAGCTGCAAGAAGAAGTAAGAAATCTAGGACTTATGATGCCTGAAAATGATAAGAATCCAAGGCATCTTATGCGTGCCATTGAGGCAGGCGAAGTTATTAGACAGCCAAAGGAGATGCGACCAAATACGCTGGTTATAGGTATAACGTTACCAAGGGAAGTGCTCAAAGAACGCATCGTTTCTAGAGTTGAACAAATGGTTGAGCATGGCTTTACTGATGAAGTAAAAAAGCTCATTGAGAGATACGGTAAAGACTCTGAGGCCTTACAGGCTCCTGGCTATAGAGCATTCAGTGAATACTTAGATGGAACGGTAACTATTGAAGAAGCCAAGGCTAATTTTGTCCGGAATGATTTGCAGTTAGCGAAAAGGCAACGTACTTGGTTCAAGCGGAACAAAAGTACTCATTGGCTTGCGCACCCCAGTAATATTGTAGATTTAGCCACAACGTTTTTGAACAAAACCACGTAAGTAAAGCTGCTTGATCTGTTACAATACATGCATGGTTGAACAACTCTTTGGATCAAAAACACGGGTAAAGCTATTGCAGCTTTTTTATAGCAATCCGAACCGCTCATTCTATGTACGTGAAATTACTCGAAAGATTGATGAGCAGATTAATTCTGTCCGCCGTGAACTTGCCAATCTACTAAGCGTCGGGATTATCTCTTCCGATACAACGAACAACCGTCTGTACTACGAGGTAGACCAAAAATACGAGTATTACGCCCCACTTGCCGCAATCTTTGGTGGTGCTCCATTCGAAGGAGTCACGGTTGAAGGAGCTACCCCGGTAGTTGCCCAAGCTCCCACAGAAGTCGGTACTCAGTCGCTTAAGAGTTTGGGGAATGTTGACCTAGCTCTCTATACAGGGCAGTTCACTCGTGATGAACGAAGTGGCATAGACTTTTTGATCGTCGGAGACGTCAATCCTACGAAGCTCTCTAAATATGTTGCAGAATTAGAAGAGCAAGAGGGCAAAGAAATACGCTATACTCTTATGAGTCCTGATGAATTCAAGTATCGCGAGCAAGTTAACGACCGTTTCCTGGGGCAAGTCTTGGGCTCAAAGAAACAAGTCCTCGTCGATAAACATCATGTACTTGCACCGAAACCTGTTAAAGAAAAGTCAGAAAAGGAGTAACTTCAATGGAATTTCAGTACTATGGAGCAAACTGTGTCCGTATAACAACCAAAAAGGCTAGCATCGTCATAGATGATAACCTCGCAGACCTTGGCCTTAAGAACGTCAGCAAGGCAGGGGACGTCGCATTATTCACAAGTGCACACGCTCTTCCAAAGGCAGACGTAAGGATCATCATTGATTCACCTGGTGAATATGAAGTTGCGAACACCTCTATTCAAGGTATATCTGCTCGTGCGCATATCGATGAATCTGGAAAGAAGAATGCAACGATATTCAAGATTGTGGGCGAAGATCTTCGTGTAGCAGTCGTCGGTCATATCTATCCGGAGTTGAGCGATGCTCAGCTTGAGGCAATTGGCACGATTGATGTGCTTATTGTTCCTGTCGGTGGCAATGGCTACACAATGGACGGCATTGGGGCACTGAAGCTTATCCGTAAGATTGAGCCGAAGGTAGTTATTCCTACGCATTATGACGATAAGGGAATAAACTACCCAGTTCCGCAACAAGAGCTAGGAGAAGTACTCAAGGCACTTGCCATGGAACCAAAAGAGGCAGTTACTAAGCTTAAACTCAAAGCCGGTGAAATGGCTGAACTTATGCAACTCGTTGTGCTCGAAAAGCAGTAGACAGTCTATGATCTAATAAAAAGCCCCGAACTATTTCGGGGCTTTTTATTTTTGGCAGGCAATGAAACTGCAAGCGTAAATAAAAGAACTCCCGAAGGAGTTCAATTATTATTTAGCGAGCACACCTTTTTTCTTGAGGGTGCGGTTAGCTTGGGTGCTAATCTTCATGCTGACTTTCTTGCCATCAACCATGATGGTCTTAGTCTGAAGGTTTGGCTTCCAAACTTTCTTAGTGTGGCGCTGTGAGAAGCTCACGTTGCTGCCAAACTGCTTGCCTTTACCGGTTAATTCACATATTTGCATATCTTTAAGTCCTTATCGATTCAAGGTGATATTGTAGGTGTTTTACTCTTATAAGTCAAGACCAAGGCTGCTATACTAAGATGTATATGAATTTTTCACCCTCAGACTTACTGATTATTATTCCGATCATATTCATCTCCATGGCTATCCACGAGGCGGTGCATGCGTACGTTGCTCACGCACTTGGTGATACTACGGCAAGTGAAGAGGGAAGAATCACCCTTAACCCCTTTAAGCATATTGACCTCTATATGACTATTCTACTGCCCGCTGTGTTAATTTTGCTTAGTTTGCCGCCTATCTTTGCCGCGAAGCCGGTGCCGTTTGATCCAATGAGGGTTAAATACGAAGAATTTGGCGTTGCGCTCATCGGTATATCAGGGCCGATATCAAACCTTTTCCTGGCGATGGCAGCAGCTATTCTCTATAAGGCTGTTCCGCTTGTTGGTCTGCCCAAGAATGTTGTACTCACTTTCATCATCATTAATATTAGTTTCTTTGTCTTTAATATGATTCCGTTCCCACCGCTCGATGGTTCACGCTTGCTGTATGCGTTTGCTCCAGAACCGCTGCAGAAGCTGATGCATCAGATTGAATCCATGGGATTCATGGCTATTATATTGTTCTTTATTTTGCTGGTCCCAGTACTTGGTCCTCTTATTACGGAAGCGGTTCAGGCAATATTGGTACTTCTCTTACCGGGCGTTTATCAGTTATAATAGAGCGTAAGCTGGCACCTAAGGGTTGGCTAAATGATAATCTGAATACTTATCATTCGGGAGCTCAATATTCGTGTAATGCTGTGGTATTACCGTGCGTGCACCCACCTGGATTTTTTAACCAGGTTGTCATGTCCACCCGCCAGCTTACTAAGTAAAAAGTCCGAGACTCGTCTCGGACTTTTTACTTTTGTAATGGATCCAATCAAAAAGCCCACCTGTGGTGGACTCTTTGATTGGTCGGGGTGACAAGACTTGAACTTGCGACCTCACGGCCCCCAGCCGTACGCGCTACCAACTGCGCCACACCCCGGCGTCAGCGATCTCTCCAAGCTAGGAGGCCACCAGGCAAAAACAAGTTTCGCCTGTCAGCTCCCTAGCTCTCCGAGTCACTTCCTTCTCCCCACAAAAACTTCGTTTTCGCGGGGACCCCTTGTTGACCACCCTGCAGGGGTGGCTCTTTTCCCCCAGAACGGATAACCCCTGTATTCTAGCTTAAACGAGGCGTCTAGACAAACAGTAGTAAAAATAGTTTGGCGTATGACAAGATAATCTTTAGTATTAGTTAGTATGTGGCAAGAAACAAACAACGCACTGTATAAAGAGTTTATTTTTAAAGATTTTAAGGCAGCTTTTGATTTCATGGCTCAAGTAGCAGCGGTTGCGGAGGCACAACGACATCATCCAAGGTGGGCAAATGAATGGAACAAAGTTGAGATATGGCTTACGACACACTCAGCGGGTAGCCATGTTACCGACAAAGATCACGAGCTTGCTCGCGCAATAGACGCCTTACTTGAAACGGAGGATACGGTGGTAGATAAAAAACAAGAAATTCTTATGCCGAAAGAGGTAAAGCTGTTTGCTGATGGGGGATCGCGAGGCAATCCTGGACCATCTGCTTCCGGCTACGTGATCCTAGACATGGAGGATAACCTCGTTAAGAAAAGCGGTATTTACCTTGGAATCACAACGAATAACCAGGCTGAGTATCAGGCACTAAAGTTTGGCTTGGAAGATGCACTGAAGAATGGAGTGAGGGAAGTGCAAGTATTCATGGACAGCATGCTGGTCGTCAATCAAATGAAGGGCATATTTAAGGTTAAGAACCGGGATTTATGGCCAATTCACGAAGCGATCAAAGAGCTGGTTCAGCAATTTAAACAGGTTAGCTTTACTCATGTACCGAGGGAATTTAACAAATTAGCCGATGCTGAGGTAAATGAAGCTCTGGACGCTGCCAAAGAACAGCCCTAACAGTGTATAATAATGAGTGCCAGATTATTGGCTGATCGCGTGCGCAAGTACGAGGAAAGTCCGGGCAGCATAGGGAAAGACAGTTGCTAACGGCAACCGGGGGCAACCCTAGGGAAAGTGCCACAGAAACAAAACCACCTCGTAAGAGGCAAGGGTGAAAAGAGTGGGGTAAGAGCCCACAGTTCTGAACGGTGACGTTTGGAAGCGGTAAACCCTGTCTGCTGCAAGGAGATGGACTCTTGTCGGTTAATCCGACTGGCGTCCCGCCAGAGTTCATCATCAAGAATCCGCTTGAGTCCTTGGGCAACCAAGGAACTAGATAGATGATCGGCTAGAACAGAACCCGGCTTACGGATAATCTGGCAAATAAAAAACCGTCTGAAGTTCAGACGGTTTTTTTGTGGTTTCGAGCGAAGAATTATTTGTTGCTTGTTTCGACGACTACCTTAAAGGCTGCCGGTTCGTTAACTGCAAGTTCGCTTAAGATCTTGCGATCAAGCTGAATGTCAGTCTTCTTGAGAGCTGCAATAAGACGGCTGTATGTCGTACCGTTCAGGCGAGCAGCTGCATTGATACGTGCGTTCCAAAGAGAACGGAATGTTCGCTTGTGATTGCGTCGGTCTCGATATGCGTTCTGTAGCGCCTTGGTGATGGCCTGCTTACCGCGCTTGATACTAGAGCGGTTAGAGCGGGTCATTCCCTTGGTAGCTTTGCGAATCTTCTGATGCTTGGCGTGGCTGGTAACACCTCGTTTTACGCGCATGTTATGCTCCTACCTTCAGTTTAATATTCTTTGCTGACTTGCCGGTCATTGTTGTTGCAACGGCGAATCGGCGCTTGCGTGATGCACTCTTCTTTTCCATGAAGTGGTTGCTTGTTGAGTGCCCGTGCAGGACTTTACCATTCTTGGTAATCCGTACTCGGTCCTTTGTGCCGCTATGCGACTTTAGCTTTGGCATTGTTATTGCTCCTTACCACAAAACTTAATTGCTTGCCTGCGAGCTGCGGATTTTGATCTACAACGATCGACTCTCCGAAGCCGTTGATAACTCTATCAGCCAGTTTGAACCCTAAATCCTTGTGGGCGAGTTCGCGACCGCGATAGAATATCGTGATTTTGACTTTGTGACCAGTCTCGAGAAAGCCAGTGACTTTCTTAAGCTTTACGCCTAGGTCGTGATCACTAATTTTCATACCGAAACGCATTTGCTTGACCTCAAGTGTCTTCGCGTTTCGTTTGCTTTTTTGCAGCTGCTTCGTACGTTGGTAGTTGTACTTGCCCCAGTCAACGATTTTACAGACTGGTGGGTCAGTATTTGGAGAAATCTCAACCAAGTCGAGGTCGCGCTCTGCAGCTAGCTTTAACGCTTCATCTCGCGATAATACGCCAAGTTGCTGCCCATCTTCATCGATGACACGTACGCGAGGTGCCCGAATAGCGTTATTCAGGCGAGTACTCTTATTGATTGATTATCTCCTTTGTTGACTTTAAGCTGGTCGGATCAAATTTTAACAGATATAGAAACAGGGGTCAAGGCGAAAGTGCTATAAACCTGTTTGTCTTCGGTATTGCAGTGCTTCCGTAACATGTGGGATCTCGATTTGATCTATACCATCTAGGTCGGCAATTGTTTGAGCGACTTTGATTGTTTTCATATAACTTCGAGCTGACATGCCGAGGCGCTCGGCTGCGGTGTTAAATAATGCTTGGGCTTCTGAAGTGATAATAACATGCTGCTTTATCTGACGATTGTTTAAACTGGCGTTTCGGATCTTAGCATCTTTATAACGATTTAATTGGCGCTCTCGGGCACGCATGACTCGATTTCTTATTGTGGCACTCGGTTCAGCAGACGTCCGAGCAAGCAAGGAGGCATGATCTACTTCATCGACTTCGACGTACAGGTCGATGCGATCAAGGATAGGTCCGGATAGCTTTCGCTGGTAGTTAACAATCTGAGCCGGCATACAGGTGCATGCTTTGCGAGTGCCGTAATAGCCGCAAGGGCAGGGGTTGGATGTTGCTACCAACATGAAGTTAGCAGGGAACGTTATGCTATCGCGTGCTCGGGCAACAGTAATTGTGCGATCTTCAAGCGGCTGTCTCAGTGCTTCAAGTGTGGCACGGCTGAACTCAGGTAGCTCGTCGAAGAATAATATACCGTGATGGCTCAGGCTTATCTCTCCTGGTTTCGGCTTGGCTCCACCGCCGATTATGGATGTGTCACTGGAAGTATGGTGGGGAGCGCGGAAAGGACGTTCTGTTACGATTTGATCATATTGTTTGTCGGCTAAGCTATGTAAGTGTGTTACTTCAAGCATTTCTTCTAGCTGCATGGGTGGCAAAATGGACGGTACGGCTTTAGCGAGCATGCTTTTGCCCGTGCCCGGAGGGCCACTCATGAGTATGTTGTGGCCACCGGCAGCTGCTATTTCAAGCGCTCGTTTTGCTAAGCTCTGGCCAACTACATCTCCAAAGTCGGCATATATTTGGTGTTCAGGAAGCTCGGGTAAGGAGATAGTGTCGGTATGTATTTGCTTGATTGCGAGTGTACCCGTGAGATCAAGGTAAAGATCTTTTATGTGTTTAATGGATATGAGTGTCACGCCAGGTTCTAATTTTGCCTGGTGCATATTGCCTGACGGTACTAGAATGTTTTGAAGCCCTTATTCCGGCCCGCAATAATTTTGCCGATTA